>CALCEC010000064.1 GCA_937900095.1 uncultured Bacteroidales bacterium
TGATTTTACCTGTTCCGGTAAGAGCGAATCTTTTTTTGGCACCGGAGTTAGTCTTAACTTTTGGCATTTTTTTAAAAAAATTATTAGTTAACAATTATCGGTAGCGTACTATCCAACACTACTCGCTTTTTCAGTCTTCTTTTGCAGGCTCGGCTACGGGCTGCTGTGGCTTCGCCGGCTTCTCCTTCTTTGCCGGAGCGGCCTTCTTTGCCGACAGCATGATTGTCATGCGCTTGCCCTCAAGCACAGGCATTGAATCCACCTTACCGTACTCCTCAAGATCCTTCGCAAAACGCAACAAAAGTATTTCACCCTGCTCCTTGAAAAGGATTGAGCGTCCTTTGAAGAACACATAAGCCTTAACCTTGTCGCCATCCTGGAGGAAGCTGATTGCGTGCTTGAGCTTGAAGTTGTAATCGTGCTCGTCGGTCTGAGGACCGAAACGGATTTCCTTCACATCAATCTTCACCTGCTTCGCCTTCTGCTCCTTCTGGCGCTTTTTCATCTGATAAAGGAACTTTGAATACTCAATCAAACGACACACCGGTGGATTGGCTGTCGGAGAAATCTCCACAAGGTCCAACTCTTTTTCTTCGGCAAGGGCAAGAGCCTTATGAGTCGGCATTACTACTGACTCAATGTCATCGCCTACAATGCGCACTTCTGCTGCGCGAATCTGTTCGTTTACACGATACTGGTTCTTCAGATTGTCGTTCTTCATTAAATATTATATAAGTTCTTTCTTTTTAAAACCCGCATGACGGGCATAACTTTTCAAAATCGGATGCAAATTTATCACTTATTTGTCACATAAAGAAGAACTTTGACCATTATTTTCAACCGGACAGCAAAAAAAATGACGACGTAAGAGCTTATTACACAATCAAGGCTGCCTGATGGCAGCCTTGATTGATACTATTTTAAAAAATCGTAGTATGACCTACGGGCACCCGTCCTATCTTACTTTCCTTCTTCCGCTACAATCTCCTTGCGTATTGTACGTGTACGGATCTCCTCGCAGATGGCCGAAACGAACTCTGCAACAGGCTTCACGCCCTCATCGCCGGCAAAACGGCTGCGTACGGCAACTGTACGGTCTGCCTCCTCCTGCTGACCCAGGACAAGCATATACGGCACACGGTTGTTACGTGCGTCACGGATCTTGTAACCGATTTTCTCGGCACGGTTGTCGACGTGTACAAGAACACCGTTCTTCTTGAGCTCGGCCGCCACCTCGTATGCATAGTCACCGTACTTCTCCGAGATAGGCAGAATACGAACCTGCTCGGGAGCAAGCCATGTAGGGAACTTGCCCTCATACTTCTCGATGAGCCATGCGAGTGTGCGCTCGTAGCAACCCATACTTGTACGGTGGATGATATAAGGACGCACCTTCTCGCCGTTCTGGTCAACATAGTACATATCGAACTGCGCTGCCAAGAGAGCATCCCACTGTACGGTAATCATTGTATCCTCCTTGCCGTATACGTTCTTTGCATTGATATCCACCTTTGGACCATAGAACGCCGCACCGCCCACTTCCTCGATGAAAGGAATCTCGAGTTCGGTGAGCATCTCACGGATATGCTGTTGTGTCTCTTCCCAAACCTCGGCCTCACCGATATACTTCTTGCGGTTCTCGGGATCCCATTTTGCAAGAACGTATGTAACATCGTTCTGCAAGCCGAGAGTCTCCATCACATGTTTTGCCAATGCAAGACACTTCTTGAACTCCTCTACCATCTGGTCGGGACGCACAATAAGGTGACCCTCACTGATTGTGAACTGGCGCACGCGTGTGAGACCGTGCATCTCACCGGAATCCTCATTGCGGAACAGTGTAGATGTCTCGCTGTAACGCAAAGGCAGGTCACGGTATGAGTGATGTGTAGCCTTGTATACATAGTACTGGAAAGGACATGTCATAGGACGCAGGGCAAACACCTCCTTGTCTGTCTCCTCGTCGCCGAGCACGAACATACCCTCCTTATAGTGATCCCAGTGACCTGAAATCTTATAGAGGTCGCTCTTTGCCATAAGAGGAGTCTTGGTGCGGATATAACCCCATTCATTGTCCTCGAGGTCCTCGATCCATCGCTGGAGTGTCTGCACAATCTTCGCGCCCTTCGGCATAAGCAGAGGCAAGCCCTGACCGATAACGTCTACGGTTGTGAAGAGTTCCATCTCACGACCGATCTTGTTGTGGTCGATATTCTTGATATGCTCAAGGTGGGCAAGATAAGCCTCCAGGTCCTCCTTTGTAAAGAACGCTGTACCATAGATACGTGACAGAGACGGGTTGTTCTTGTCACCGCGCCAGTATGTTGTTGACGAAGAGAGAAGTTTGAATCCCTTTATGAGTCTTGTATTGAGCAAATGCGGACCCATACAGAGATCGACGAAGTCATCCTGTGAATAGAGCGTAATGCGCTCGCCCTCGGGGATTGCATCGATGAGTTCAAGCTTGTATGTCTCACCCTTGGCTTTCATCAATTCGACAGCCTCTTCACGGCTCACCACCTTGCGCTCGATGCGTGGACTTGACTTGATGATCTTCTTCATCTCCTTCTCGATAGCCTCAAGGTTCTCCTTTGTGAAAGGAGTGCACTCGAAGTCATAGAAGAAGCCGGTCTCGGTAGCCGGACCGATAGTAACCTTAGCCTCGGGGAAAAGATGCTTTACAGCCTCGGCCATTATATGTGTTGTTGTATGGCGGAGCACTGTGAGGGCCTCCTTTGAATCAAGGCCTACCAGTTCAACTTCTGCACCGTCAGCAGGTACATCACGAAGGTCAACGACCTCATCACCAAGCTTTGCAGCCACATAGCTGCTGAGCAATTTTGGATCAACAGACGAAATGAGCTCGATATAAGATTTGCCTTCGGCAGCAAACTCACGAACGTCACCATTAAACGAAATCTTTATCATATTCTATCCTTTGTATTATACACTTTTACAATTCAATTTGCGAAGATAGCAAAAAACGAGGAAAATCCAGCAATCCGGTATACTTTTTTGACATTTGTCACAGGGCGCAAACAATAGGAAAACCGCACATACGGCTCCGGCGCTACCGTTTACCGCCCAATCTGGAAACGCTTGATGAGATTATACGCCTGGAATATGCCAAGTTCTCCGGCCTTGCTCAAATCAGCGATACCATCCTTGCTGTTTCCTGTATAAATCCTTGCCAGTCCTCTGTTGAAATAAGCCTCGGCGAAACCGGCATCAATCCCGACAGCTCTCTCATAATCAACAATGGCAGACTTGAAATCATTCAGCTTCGCTGACACGTTGGCACGGTTGAAATAGGCGTATGCAAAATCGGGCATAAGCTCCACGACCTTGTCAAGGTCATCCTTGACATTCCTGAAATCAATGTCAGGCAAGCCGGAAACATACTTGGGGTAAAGCGATTCTTCGGCATTCTCCTCATTGATGTGGCGCGCCTCAAGCTGTTTGTAACGCACAAAAGCCCTCACAAAATATAGCACCCACATATCGGGAGCCTCGGCAACAGCCAAGTCAAGATCACGCATTGCCTCGTCAAGTTCCTGCACCAGGTAGTAGTCAAGAGCACGTTTCAGACGCAACTGCACATCGGCAGGAGCATCCGCTATGCTACTGGAGAGGCTGTCTACACTCGCAAAGTGCCTAACGACTTCATGCTCAGCAAGAGCACGTTCATCATTCGTCAACAGCAACGGGGCGCCAGCAGTGAGAACATTCATCTCCTCCACCGGTTTGTAGTAATGCCTCTTCACTGCAAACTCCGAGGCCGTCTCATAATATGTCAGCACAAAAATAGGTTCAAGCTCGACATATACATTCCTGTTCTGAACCTTTCCACGATACTCCGTCGTATATTTCTTGTCATCGGCAATATCCATGGAAATCATTTTGTTGTAATCACGGACATTCCTCTCGGAACGTTTACGGGTCTTGTCCTCACTTGCCACATACTCGTCGGCAGGAGCCTTACCGCCATTGACAAAGATTTCATACTGGCGCTTCAGCAGCCACTCCTCATCGGCCTTTGCTCCACGGCTGTCACCCATCTTGCGGTACGCCTCGGCACGGCATTGATAGGCATACTCAAAGTTCGGATAAGCCTCTATTACCACAGAGAAGTCACTTACAGCACTCCTGTAGTCACCAGTCTTGCTGCGCAACAAAGCTCTGTTGAAACGGGCCAGCGTATTATCCGGGTCAACATCAAGTACCTTATCGAAATCCTCTATCGCACGGTTGTCATCACCCAGCTCCATACGCAGGATACCTCGGTTATAATGCGCGACAAAGTTCTGAGGCTCCACATAAAGCGCCATATCATAATCTTCCATCGCACCACGCAAATTGTTCCTGTTGTAACGCACAAGAGCACGGTTAAGATAGTTGCCTCCATCATTAGGAAAGAGATCGATAGCCTTGTCAAGGTCCTGTTCTGCAGCCTCGTACTCTCCCTGGACCGATTTCACCACAGCTCTGGCACCGTATGCATCGGCAGAGTATCTGTCATAATGAACCGCAAGCTCCACCATCTTTTGCGCCGTGACAGTATCCTCCAGATTCAAGGCTATCTGTGTACGCATAAGATAGGCATGGCTATTACGTGGATAGAAGAGCAGAAGCGAATCGACCACCCTTGCGGCCTTGTCCCAATCCTGGAGCTGCATGGCCACCGTTCCAAGATTCTGCCACAACTCGCTGTTATGCGGATTGAAGCGCAGAGCCTTCCTGAAATCTTCCTCTGCCATAAGAAGACTATCCCTGTTCGCACGGCAAAGGCCACGCAGCTGATAAAAACGCGAAATGTAAGGATTCTTCTCTATGGCCATATCAAGATCCAGCTCCGCACCGGTGTAATCTTCAAGATAGAACTTTGCCAGAGCACGATAGAAATAGGGTTCATGCAGGAATGGTTTGGCATCAATCACCTGATTGAAATACTGGATTGAGAGCACATAGTCTTCGAAATAGAGCGCATTACGCCCTATTTCCATCACTCGCCTTGTATTCAACTGGGCACAGCACAACTGTACAGCAAGCATCAAGGCAAGAGCAGCTACCGCCCTCGTCCATCTCATCGCAGTACCCTCTTTGTCTTATAGCCGCAAGCCACATTTCCTTTAGCCAGGTTCGCGAGCTTGCCCTTGTTCATCTGGCGGCGCAACATTGATATCCTATCGGCAAACACCTTGCCTTCGAGGTGATCGAACTCATGCTGCATCACACGTGCGAGATAGCCCTCTACCCACTCGTCATGTTCAACGAAATTCTCGTCAAGATACTTCACATGTATGCGTGAAGGACGTGTCACCTTCTCATGGATGCCGGGAAGGCTCAGGCAACCCTCTTCCATACCTTCCGTTTCATCCGAGGTCTCAAGGATATGCGCATTGATATACACACGGCTGAAATCCTTGAATTCGGGAAAATCTTCGGACAACACATCAAGGTCTACAACCACAAGGCGTATCGCAAGGCCTATCTGCGGTGCTGCAAGGCCGATACCCTCGGCGTTGCGCATTGTTTCGAACATATTCTCGATAAGAGACTTCAACTCAGGATAGTCGGGAGTGATATCCTCCGCAACCTTTCGCAGCACAGGCTGCCCATACAAATAAATAGGTAGTATCATTGTTTTCTGTTTTCAGTTTCTTCTGCTTTCCATATATGACTGAAGGATTATTGTAGCGCTCACCTCGTCCACAAGTTCCTTGTTACGGCGTGCCATCTTCTTGATTCCGGCCTCAATGATTGTCCTTTGCGCCAGGACCGAGGTAAAACGCTCGTCGTGATAGTCGACAGGGATATCAGGCAACAATTTCCTCAAACGGTTCACAAAAGGCTCGACACGACGCATATTCTCGGACGGCTCGTTGTTCATCTGCTTGGGAAGACCGACGACAATGCGCTCTACCGGCTCACGCTTGACATAATCAAGAATGTAATCAAGCAATTCGGTTGTAGCTACCGTAGTCAACCCACCGGCGATAATCTGCATCTCATCAGATACCGCAAGCCCCGTCCTTTTCTTTCCATAATCTATTGCCAACAGTCGTGCCATCTCCTTTTCCGTTTCAAACTGCAAAATTACTCATTTTTAACCGAATGCCACCATATAAAAAGTAAAAAATAGATAAAAATTGCGCCATACATTGGTGTGGCGCAATTTTTATCTGCAACAAAAGATTTCTGCTACCTTGTTAAGCACTATCTCTTCACGGCCTTGCTTGTACAATAACCGTAAAGCATTACTATTACAAAACAGATGAGCGGAAGCACGAACGACGCATTAACTGCGGGCAAACCGGCAACAGTACCAAGGTCAATGATGGCACCCTGCAACGGCGGCATCAGCGCACCGCCCACAATAGCCATCACCAAGAAAGCTGCACCAAGGGTCGTATCCTCCTCACGCACATCCTCAAGGGCTATACCGTAGATTGTCGGGAACATAAGCGACATGAAGAAGCTGATTGCAATGAGGCAATACAAACCCGGCATGCCGACAATGAAAATTGTACCCAAAGAGGCACATACGGCACCTGCACCGAACACGGCAAGCAGTACACGCGAATTGAAATAGCGCATCAGGAATGTGGAAATGAAACGGCTGCAAAGGAACATTCCCATGGCACAGATATTGTAGTTCTGTGCTGTAGCCTTGTCGATACCGAGATTATCGGCATACTGTATGATGAATGTCCACACCATAATCTGCGCAGCCACATAGAACATCTGTGCAATGACACCGTTGCGATAAATCCTGTTCTTCCATAGATTCCCGAAAGTCTCACGGTTGCTCACTCTTACACCGTCCTTACCCTGCATATTGGGTATCTTGGTGAAGAGGAAAACCACAAATACTGCAAGCACTACAAGACCTAACGCAACATACGGGTCACGTATCACGGCAAGGTCATGCAGGCGGATGTCTGCCTTCTCCGCGGCACTCAAACCATGATATATTATTTCACCGGCCGCATCACGTTTATCAGAAATAAGCTGTGGGAGCACAATAAGTGATGCTACAGCCATTCCTGACAAAGAGCCCATAGGGTTGAATGCCTGGGCAAGGTTCAAACGGCGTGTCGAGGTTTCCTTTGACCCCAGCGACAATATCAGCGGGTTTGCAGTAGTCTCAAGGAATGCCAGACCGAATGTCAATATATACAAAGATATACAGAAGAACGAGAATGCCTGGTAATGCGCAGCAGGGATGAACAGGAACGCACCCACTGCATACAATCCAAGACCGAGCAGTATTCCGCTCTTATAGCTATAACTGCGTATGAAGAGCGCCGCCGGAACAGCCATTGTTGCATATCCGCCATAGAATGCGAACTGCACAAGGGCCGCCTCCGAAGCCGGCAGCTCCATCAATGTCTGGAAAGCAGCCACCATGGGGTTAGTGATGTCATTCGCGAAGCCCCAAAGAGCAAAGAGCGATGTCACAAGGATAAAAGGCAGGAGGTAACGCCTCTCAACCAATTTAGGTTTCTTAGTCAGATTATCTTTCATTTTACTTTTCATTACTCATACAGGTGGAACATTCTCTCCATCATACGCCATTTCTCATTGGAAGAGCTGCCGGGAGCCGCTTTCTGGAACTCTGACATATAATCCTCCCACTCCTGCTGACGCGGCAAAGTGGAAAGACGTGCCATAGCACTATCCCAATCGAAATCAACAGGGGCTTCGACAATCATAAAGAGGCGTGTATCAAGGATATATATTTCCATCTCCAGAATACCCACCTCACGTATTCCCCACAGAATTTCACTCCACGCCTCACCTTTGCTGTGGCGACGGCGGTACTCGGCAATAAGTTCCGGATTATCCTTGAGGTCAAGAGTCTGGCAGAATCTCTTCACCGGCTGTCTGTACTCCTTGACAGTATAACCTTCTGTTTTGTTATTCATTCTATTAACGTTTATATTCCTGCCCATATGGGCAGGAATGATGATAATCATTTATAAACAGGACCATAATTCTGACAAGCACGATAATCGGCACCCTCCTTATCCATTCCGAATGCATTCCAAGCAGCAGGGCGGAAGATATTCTCCTCGGGCACGTTATGCATACATACAGGGATGCGCAACATCGAAGCCAGGGTAATGAGGTCGGCACCTATGTGACCATAGCTGATTGCACCGTGGTTGGCACCCCAGTTGTTCATAACTGAATAGACATCCTTGAACGGAGCCTTGTCACAAAGACGTGGAACGAACCAGGTTGTAGGCCAAGTAGGATCGGTGCGCATATTGAGCACCTCGTGTATCTCGGGAGCCACATCGGCTGTCCATCCCTCTGCAATCTGAAGCACAGGACCAAGACCCTTGACAAGATTCAGACGGCTCATTGTCACAGGCATACCGCCTTTTGAGAGGAAGTTTGACGAGAAACCGCCGCCACGGAAATAGTCACGGTCGGCAGGCATCCAGTTGGTATTCTCAAGGCAAGCCTCGGCATCGGCATCGGTCATCTCCCAGCAAGGCTTCATACAAGGCTCACCCGCTGCATTCACACTTGCCCCGGTAGCATCGAGTGTTGTAGCACCGGAATTGATGAGGTGAATCATACCACCGGCAGCAAGGCCGGTCAATTCCTTGCCGGTAACACGCTTCACAGCCTCGGGGCTCCAGTATGTACGTACATCGGAGAACATCTGACCACAACCGGTGAGCAGTTTGCCGAAGAGCATTGCCACACCGTTGCATGCATCGTTCTCTGTAGCAAGGACATAAGCCTCGCGTATGCCGTTCCAGTCGAATGTGCTGCATAGCAGAGCCTCGGTAAAGTCCCCGTTAGGCTTCCAGTCTGTCCATTGACGCTGTCCCTGGAAACCCGCAGCTATCGCATTGTGACCGATAGCCTCCTCTTTAAAGCCCATCTCGCGCAACTTGGGGTTACCGAGCATAAGGTCGCGTACTATAAGAGTCATCTTTACAACGAACTCCCAATCGGCATCCTTGCCGGCACGGTCCTTCTGCTTCTCGGGACGGTTCTTGTCCCAACCCTCTTTTACTTTACAGTATTTCTCGGTCCATGCCATTGCCTTGGCATACTCCTCGTGGTCATATATCCCTTCCTCCATTCTGCGCAGGATTTCGGTCTCGTCCACACTCTCGTTGCGCATACCGAGATACTCCTGGAAAAAGTTCTGGTCAACGATACTGCCGGCAATACCCATACACTGGCTGCCTACAGAAAGGTAGCTCTCGCCACGCATCTGTGCAACAGCCACTGCTGCACGTGCCCAACGCAATATTTTCTCTGCCACATCGGCAGGAATAGTGTTGTCATCAAGATCCTGCACGTCATGGCCGTAGATACCGAATGCAGGAAGTCCCTTCTGGGCATGGCCCGCAAGCACCGCTGCAAGATATACGGCTCCCGGACGCTCTGTTCCGTTGAAGCCCCATACAGCCTTGGGCCAATGAGGATGCATGTCCATCGTCTCTGAACCGTAGCACCAGCAGGATGTGACAGAGATTGTTGCGCCCACGTTCTCACGCTCGAACTTAGCCGCGCAGGCTGCACTCTCGGCCACACGGCCTATTGTACCATCGGCTATCACGCACTCGACAGGTTTGCCGTCGGCGTATCTTACATTTGCCGAAATAAGTTCTGCAACCGCCTTTGCAAGGTTCATTGTCTTCTCTTCAAGACTCTCACGCACACCACCCTGACGACCGTCGATTGTTGGGCGTATACCAATTTTTGGATATTTACTCATAATATAGTTAGTTTAAGTTTTAGTTTATGACTACAATTATAACTATATTTTTTCACAATTACGGCAAATTATATTTTTTTATGTATTCTTTTTTTAACAAAGTAAAAAGGAGCTGAACTTGTCGGCTCCCTTTTACTTTATTAAAAAATCCTGTTTCAGTTGTTATATAACAACCATGCTTTCTGATAATCCGCATTGTTCGGATGATCGGCCTTGAACTGTGCACGTGCCTCTGCTGCCTCCTGACGGCTGTCGAAAGAAGCGCAAACTACACGGAAAAGACCTTTAGGACTCTGTACTATGATTGCCTCATAACCCTCATCGATAAGTTCCGCACGCACTGTCTCGGCATTGGCCTTCTGGCCGAAGCTGCCACAAACTACGCTGAAAGCCTTCAAAGAGCCCTCCACACCTGATGCAAGGACAACCTTTTCGCTACGATAGCTATCGTCTACCTTAGAGACCTTTGTTGTAGATGAAGCCACAGGTGCAATCTCTACTGCCTCGTCCTCCTGAGCCTGTCCTTCATTTTCCTGCTGCATACGTGCCTCATCATATGCAGTCTTGTAAAGACTGTCCTTTGACTTACAAGATGTAAAGACGAATGCTGAACACAAAGCAACAACGATAAAAAATGTTTTCTTCATAAATCCAATTATAATTTTCAGTTACAGTTCCATTGATTCTGCAAAAGTAGCAATAAAGAGCCACAACTTCAACTTTTAAAGAAACTTTTATCAATAAATTCAAAGGACATGCATTTAATAAAGAGCTATTATTTAACAAGAACCAAATATTGGAGTATCTTTGTACCGGATTGACGGTCAAAGAACATGAACCAACAAAAAAAATACGTATGAAAAAGACATTTCTAATGCTGGCAATGGCAGCAACATTGACAGCATGCTCTACAACCGGAAAGGTTGAAGGTGCGCCACAAATTACCCAGACCGACGTAAAGTACGACACCTACTTTACCGACAGGACAATGCGTTATGATTTCCACCATGCAGGCGACAGCGACAACGAGTACTATTACTTCGACAAGCTCATCCGCGAGGGAGAATGGGCCGGTTCACGTGTGTCGCTCATCAACCCGTTCGACTACGGTGAGCAGCATTTCAGAATCATTGACAACGCGACAGGAAATATAATCTACAAGAACAACTACTGCACACTCTTCAACGAGTGGCAGACAACCCCTGAGGCTGCGGCAACCAGCCGTTCGTTCCCCGAAGGAGTCATATTCCCAGAGCCGAAGAATGACTTCACAATAGAGTTCTACGCACGCAACAAGCAGAGCAAGGTGTGGGAGAAGAAGTTCTCACAGAGCATAAAGGTGAATGACTTCAATATATACCCGAGCTACACCACATACGAGCAGCTTGACATTCACATCGGTGGCGACATCGCCCACAGCCTTGATATAGTTCTGTTGCCGGACGGCTTCACAGCCACTGAAAAGGAGAAGTTCATTGCTGCATGCAAGATGTGGAGCGACGCACTCTTTTCATATGCACCTTTCACAGAGAACAAGCACCGCATAAACGTCCGTGCCGTGTGGGCTCCATCACAGGAGAGCGGTATCAGCATCCCAGGCAAGGGAGAATGGAAGAACACACTGCTTGGATGCCGTTTCTACACCTTCAACAGCGAGCGTTACCAGATGACCGAGGAGTTCCAGAAAGTACGTGACGTTGCAGCAAGCGCACCTTACGAGTGCATATACATACTCACTAACACCGACAAGTATGGCGGTGGAGGCATCTACAACCATTACGGACTTGGCTCTGCCGGCAAGACCGGCCGCACAGGCGAGGTTTATGTACATGAGTTCGGACACTCGCTAATGGGACTCGGAGACGAGTACATCGAGACCGGCAATACAGTAAGCGCGCTCTACCCCGAGGGCGTCGAGCCCTGGGAAGCTAACCTCACACGTTTTGTCGACTTCAACGGCAAGTGGGAGAAGAAGATTGCCGACGGTACACCCGTTCCGACTGTAGCAGCCGAGGGAACAACCGAGAAGGATTGGAAGATTGGAGCATACGAAGGCGGAGGTTACCTGGAGAAAGGCATCTACCGTGGCTGGCCCGAATGCATGATGAAGGCGCTGACCGATTTCTGCCCGGTGTGTCAGGAGGCCATATCAAGATATCTTGATTACCTGTGCAAGTAAGAAATAACAAAAAAATGGAGAGCATGCTCTCCATTTTTTTGTTATTCAACATATCTGATTTCTGTCTTTCGTCCGGAACCGTCAACAAAGCTTATCGGGCAACCCTTGCTGTCGAGCTCCCAACTGCCATATAGATAATACTGTGAGCCGGAATCATCGGTCAACGGCTTGCCTTTATTGTCCCTTGCAAGCTGCGCCAAAGGCAGGTAAGAGCTTGTGGAACCCAGCATTCCGAATGCTGTCAAATGGTATGGAGCGTAATACTCTGTATAAAGTGCCGGGATCGCACGCTCAAGGCCCCAATAGCCGAAGTAACCCGAGAAATCAAAGTTTGTCTTGTTCTTGATATTGCTGTACAGGAAGTCACGGCTACGGTCAAGAGCCACGCTGTCCAAACCGTCATTATTTGATTGACGTGTCTGGAAACCGGTCACATTACCCAAAGCATCACGATAGGGAACATAGATATAACCGCCGTCTGCAGTTGCCTCTTTCAGCTGCATTGCCGAGTATACAAAATCAAGCGAGAGAAAAGACTTGAGAGTTCCGTTCTCATTGAACTGACCATTGTTCTTACCGCTCTCACGGCTGTTCCAGTCGGGATAATCGGGGTACTCTTTTGAAATACTGTACTCTACCGACAGGTTCTCTCCTTTAAAGTAGTAGTTGGCCTGAGAGGTGATGTAACATTTGTAGAAACGGGTCACGTTGTCAAACTTCCTTGCATGATAATGTACTATGTTTGAGTTAATCTCCTTGATACGCCCCTGGGCATCATAGGTGAAATTATGTTCCCAAGAGTAATTACGGCCATCAATGGCGTTCGTAGTCTTTACCTGAGCCACCATTCTGCGTCCTGGAACAGGCTCGTATGGGGTCACAGCCGTGTCGGCATTATAATCATCACTGTCGGAACACCCCACGAAAGCAGCGGCGCACAGCGACAAAAACATTAATCTGAAAATGTTCTTCATATAGCATTAATTTTATTCAACAAACGCGAAGATAATCCAAATCCTAATCATACACAAAGTTTTAAGATATATTAATTTACACAAACAACAACACCACGCCATTTGTTATTGGTATTAAAACTACAACCGACACTATGGCATTCATCGATTACTACAAGGTACTGGGTGTGGAGAGCAACGCCACCCCTGACGAGATAAAGAAAGCGTACCGCAAACTTACAAAGCGTTACCACCCCGACCTGCACCCCAATGACCCCACGGCAAAGGAGCGTTTCCAGGAAATAAACGAGGCCAACGAGGTGCTCAGTGACCCTGAGAAACGACGCAGGTATGATGAGTACGGCGAAAACTGGCGACACGCCGATGAGTATGAGGCACAGCGCCGGCAATACGGCAACAGCGGCGGCGGATACGATTTCGGGGGATTCAGCGGTTTCGGAGATTTCAGCGGAAGTGCAGGCAACAGCAGCGGATTCAGCGACTTCTTCGAGCAACTGTTCGGTGCAGGCGGTTTCCGCACACGCAAAAGAAACGGTGAGGACATACAGGCAACTGTGACACTCTCGCTTCGCGATGCAGCCGTTACACACAGGCAGACATTCTCCATTGGCGGCGAAGAGGTGCGCATAAACCTGCCGGCAGGTATTGCCGACGGCCAGAAGATTCGTCTCAAGGGGCGCGGAGCACCGTCACCGGCAGGAGGAGAACGCGGAGACCTGTACATCACGTTCCGCATTGAACCCGACAAGGAGTTCACGCGCAAGGGCGACGACCTTTACACTACCGTCACCACTGACATCTATACATTGCTGCTCGGTGGAGAGATAATTCAGCCCACGCTGTGGGGTAGCGTCAAGATAAATGTGAAGCCGGGCACACAACCCGACAGCAAGCTGCGCCTGCGCGGCAAAGGATTCCCCGTCTACAAACAGGAAGGAAAACATGGCGACCTCATAGTGACATTCAAACTACGGTTACCAACCCTCAACGAAGAGCAGAAAGAGCTGTTACGCAAGATAAAAGAGATTGGATAAAGACAAACAACCACCACTTATCCGTCCGAACAAGAAGATACCTGTATTCAATTGAAGTAAGCCACATACCCATTCAGGTACAAAGCAAAGAACAGCCAAAGCAGATATGGGATATTGAGATAGGCTGCAGCCTTGCTCTGCATATAAGCGATGCCCATATAAAGCACAACGGAGACAATGAGCAGGGTAAGCACCAGAACACCCATAAACGGTGCCTGCATGCCGAAGAATGTGACACTCCACAGCAGGTTAAGCCCTAACTGAATAAAGAACACGAGCAACACAAGCCAGGTGTATATGGAACGCATATTCCATATTATACCTGCCGATATTCCCATAAGCAGATAAAGGACAGCCCATACAATCGCAAAGACCATTCCCGGTGGCGTCAATGAAGACTTGACCAACGAGGGATACCACTCTACCATAGAAGGTTCCTGGATAACTTTAGAGATATAACCCACCGCAAATGAGAGGCAGATGAAGAACAGGATTGCAATAAAGCGTTTCATAAAGCAAATATTAAAAGACAAGTGACCGGGGCCCGGATAAAGGACTGCAGTCACTTATATGAACGCGATATGCGCAAAAAAGTTCGGCTGTATCAGCCGAACAACACTCCCCAGCCGTCATAGGCAACCACCGCAAGGAGCACGAATGAATAAACCATCTTAATTCCTGTTGTGAGTATGAAAGCAAGAAATGAGTAAGATGCCACATTCATCGCCCTGTTCATTGGAGTACCCGTGCTGAGCTCACCCAGCAATGCACCGACGAAAGGCAATATGAGCACTCCCCACAGTCCTGTAAAAAGAGCTACGACAAGGCCTATCGTAGCACCCCAAGTGGCCGCCTTGCTACCGCCGGTCTTTTTTGTGAACCATGCGGGCGCAACAAAATCAACTACTGTAACGACAAGTGCAATCACACCGGCTATTGCCAATGAAGAGAAAGAGACATCGCTTCCAGAGCAGAGATAGAGCAACAGATAAGCCGCAAAGCTAACCGGCGGTCCGGGCAAAGCCGGGACAATAGAACCGACAACGCCTACCACTGCACATAGCAGCGCAAGTATTACAAGAAGAATATCCATGCATGCAGCTTCTTACTCCTTGGTTCCAGCCTCCTCGGCCTTTTTTTTCTCACGTTCCTTGATAACTCCGTTTATCTGTGAATCGGAATAATAAGGGACTTTGCCCGATGGGACATATTTGCTTGATGTAGAAAGATGGGTATCCTGGTCATCGAAGAAGATATGCGCACCGAAGGCCTTGAGAAGTTCATCCTTGCGCAAGCCTCCGAGAAAATAAGCCTCATCGACATATACACCCCACTTGCGCAGTGTCTTTATTACACGGAAGTGCGACGGCAGGCTACGTGAAGTGACGATTGCCAAGCGCAACGGTGACAGCTCGATTGTGGTAGGCAGGCACTCCTGAATCTGCGACAGCTTCTTAAGCAGATTAGCAAACGGCCCCTCCTTGAGAGGTACATCGGCATTCTCCTTCTCATACTTGTAGAAAGCATCGAATCCCTCTTCTTTGAAACGGCACTCCGACTCATCGGAGAAAATCACCGCATCGGCATCAAAAGCAATCTTCACACGGCTCTCCTCAGGGTTGAAGTCTGTCGGAGGTGCATAGATAAGCGCAGATGCACACAAGCCCGAATCCATCACACGCTGCACGTCACCCTCGTCCTTTGAGAGGAAGAGGTCAATGGAAAACGCTTTCAAGTACTTTGAAAGAGACTCTCCACCCGAAAGCGCCACACGGGTAATGTCCAGACCATACATATCGAGCGACTTGAGCATGCGCATACCTGTCTCGGGGCTGTTGCGCGACATCACCACCACCTCCACGATGGGACGGTTTGCCTGCTTGTTCAGTTCAAGAAGGCTCTTTACAAGGTAGAATGCAGTGCCTCGCTCAAGCGGAACATCCTCATGCTCCTCCTGATACTTGCGGTATTTTGCTACACCATATTTCTCGAATATCTCATTTTCAGCCTCAAGGTCAAACAGTGCACGTGAAGAGACACCGATGACAAGACGTCCATCCAAATTCTCCATTTATATATCCAATATATTGTTGTTCAATCAATCATTTCTGTGCAATCGTACAAAAATAGCGCAATTAAGCACATCAATCAATAAAAAAAGATAAAAATATCATTGCATCAACACAAAGAGAGTGCGTGTTGAATATTTTTGAGTAACTTCGCAATCAAAGAGAGAGACTATGATTAAAGATATAGTGTTTGACTTTGGAGGTGTACTCACCACCATTGATACAGAGAGAGCCCTACAGAAATTCCGGGACCTGGGAATAGAGAACCCGGAACAATACATAAACTCATATTGCCAGAAAGGGCCGTTCTTTGAAGTAGAGAACGGAGACATCGACGCCGAAGAGTTCTGCCGCCGCATAAGCGCGATTGCAGGCAGAGAAATCACATTCGAAGAGGCAAAAGAGGCATGGCTCGGATTTCTTGTGGAGATACACACCCATCTGCTCGAATACTTGCAGACCCTCAGGGGCAGATACCGTCTGTCGGTGTTGAGCAACACAAACCCTTTCATCCAGAGCTGGGCGCTGACAAAAGACTTCACACCCACGGGCAAATCCCTTGCCGACTATTTCGACAACCTGTTCTTCAGTTACCGCATGCACTGTTCCAAGCCAAGCGAGGAGATATACCGCAAGATGCTTGAACAGGGAAAAATGAAAGCAGAAGAGACGCTTTTTGTGGACGACGGTGCAAAGAACATCGAGGCTGCCGCAAGAGTTGGTATACAGACACTTCTTGTCACCAACGGAGAAGACTGGAGGCATGCATTGGAAGAAAAACTCGGGCATTAACAAGTTTCAGATACCACATATAAGAGAATCAGTGAAAACGATTGCCTTCACTGATTCTTTTTTCCTTTATAAACTTTAGAAGTCCGGTGTAAAACCACCTATTTAACGTCAGTTCTTTATAAACCCGTCCAAACCGCAAACCTGTCATTTTGATGGAGCGTAGCGACGAGACGTATTGTTGAGGGCTCGCCCGAAAAAATCTCAAAAATATAAAGGTATGGTCGAGATGACAGATACTATGTCAAACGCGCCATCTTATAGTGAAGATGTTATATCGAATCCCGTTATTTATAATCCTTTGAGTATTCTCTTTGCCTCCTCGCTGCCGGCATCGGCTGCATCACGGTAGAGATCCTTGGCGAGACTTCTATTGCGTTTGACACCGCGCCCGTTCAAGTAACAGTCGGCAACAAACATAGTACCACGTATGTCGTCCAACACATGAAGTTTTTTCGCGTACTTATAGGCCTGCTCATGATTTCCGGCTCTGTCTTCATACTCAGCCATATAAAACAGGGCATCTGCGGCACCGGCATCTGCGGCACTCATGATACACTGCAAAGGTGTTCCCAGAACAGAGTCTTTCTCCACTCCGGCAGCATACATCAACAGCGCATATTCATACTTTGCTCCGGCATTGGAGAATTCCACCGCACAGTCGCGCAGCATCTCCATTGCACGCAAGGTGTCTTTCTCAACGGCATCCCCTTCGAGCAGATACTTTCCGAATCTCAACATAGCCCTTGGCTCGTGCAGTTCTGCTGCTATCTCGATATAGTTTATCTCATTCTCTCTGCTGGCATCATAATGCAGTCCCTCGCGGTACATCTGTGAGAGTTCGTAATAACAACCAGGGAAACCCAGTTCCGCACCACGTTCAAAGAATTGTGCAGCCAGGTCATATCTTACCTTCAGGTTGATGCCTTTGAGATAGAACTCGCCTATCCTGTAGAATGCTGCCGGATAGTTGTATTGCGACAGTTCGATATATGAAGTGAGCGCCCTGTTGTAGTTCTTCTTGTTGTAATAGATTTCAGCAATCTCGAACACATAGTCGCACTGTGCCATAAACAGCGAGTCCTTATTTTGGTAATCCACCCTTTCCGGCCTTACCCTACGGCTCTCGCTTACGCCATCACCCTCTCTCGTGACAAAGTCGGCAGAACTGCTGTAAACAGTATTGTTGTGGTAACCTGCCACATCAACCGCGATGGTATTGCAGATACTGCTGTTGTACAGCTCCACTGACAGCTTGCCGTCTATGGCTTTTACCGACGGATTCCACAGCAATGTACGGCGCATGTCCTTTCCGTCGGGGAGCAATGTACTGTAATCGGGCGAATAGAACTGTTTGGGCACGCTATAGCCCTGTACCGAGGTGTAACGCCGCGTGCTGGTGGAATAACTCAGGTCATTGCTTATAAACACTTGGTTGTCCCTATCCTCCGGAACCAGATATGCGATATTGTTAGGATGATCCATGTCACGGAATGAGTCAAAACTTATATTATCCGCCATCAGCCCAATATCAAATGTCATTTCCGGGGTATAAACACGGGAACTGTTCTCGAAACTATACTTTATACCAATCTGATACAGGAAACCGTAATAATATCTTTCATAAGGACGCTTATTGGGCAATACATACTCTTCACGGAACTGCCATTTGGCATATCCGCCTGTTACCGTCTCCAGATTCTTGGGATTACTGGTAAGTATCACTTCCCTAAAGTTGGTCATTGCCTCAATGTCTATGCCGTGTATGTACTTTTCATCGACAACAGGCAGGCTATCGCTACTGTATTCCCCTTTTATGACCACAGGCATTACCCAATTCTGCCATCCCAGATTGTAACGTTTGTAAATGCTGTACAAGACATCTGCAACCGACAGAACAGATGCCGGATGTGGGGCAGAAGGCGAATATTTTCTCGCCGGTCTTCTTCTATTGCCGTCAAGTGTGGAGTCATTCTCCGACTTAAAGCCGGCATCGGAATCTGTAGATTCCGGCTCGTTGGAACTGTAGATATCTTCTTGATGGCTATTATACTTGAACGTCACATCTTTTGCATATTCCCACTCATCAAGATAGTCAAGACGCAGTTCGCTTATGGGTGTGGTGTCGGTATATCTGCTTTTCTTCTTGGTCGTTACATCAAGTTTGTCGAATACATATGAGTTAAAACCTATTTTAGACATACCGTAACGTGCCGTATCTTCGGTATTCCTGATGCTGCTGCCTACATTCTGCTGCCAGAAACTGAACTGATGTGGTTCAGGAGAGAAATACCTGTCCATAAAGAATGTATAATTGACATTGGCACTGTGTCTCATATAAGTTTGGGGCGAAAACGCCACGGTCTGCTTACCGTTGAAATCGTCCAGCACTATGATGAATTCTCCTACACTGTCCGTACGGAACGCGTGCGTCTTTATCACACTATCCTTGGCAGTGTAGTCTACCCTGACAGACATATAAGGTTGTCTGTTTATAATAAACTTATCCATACTCCCTAACTTGCGGTTCTTTACCGCCAACACATATTCACCACGCAGAGTGATGCCGTCCTCGGGCGGATAGATGCCATCGAAGCTCTCTGTGGTGAGTTCCGACCAATCGTATGCAGTCCAGCCGTTTGTAAGCATCAGCAGTTCAAGATGCTCCTTGCGCTTTGGGTTTTCAGGGTCAAAATATTGGTGGGCGTCGGGGATATAGCCCTTGAGTTCCGAGCCCAACAGCAGATATGAATATAGATTATATCTCCATGATGTTGTCTGCAGTCCCTTCTGGTCGGTTACTGACAAGGCAAACTCCGCTTCACTGTCAAGCGGCTTGCCGTCCTCACGTTCCACGACTATGGAGACTTTCTGATGCGGTTCTGCCACAAGATTATGCAACATATATCCGTTGCCGGTGACCTTGAGCCTTACCGTTTCCTTGTCACCCTTGCACAATGTATCGTGCGCGACAAAGAAAAGACGCTCGGCAAGAGGACGGTTGCCCTGAAAAACCACAGCTCGGTTAACACCCTCATACAGGTCGTTCTTGCTTATTGAGAAACTACAGCTGTCATTGTCAAGCTTACGGTAGAAACCTAATTCATTACGGTGCAATATGGCAAAACCGATGTCATTTTTGGAGATTATATTACTCTTGATATCCAGGCTGATACTGTCACCCGGCTCTTTCACAGAGATTACACATCCCAGCCCCTCGACACGCGGAAGTCCGAACTCATACTTTTTCTTTTTCCCTTTTTCGTTTGTTATATATACCTGCGCCACATATTCAACCCCGGAACGAGGAGTGAATGTGAACTCACCTTTACCCATATGCTCGGGAACCGTTGTCAACAGAGGCTCATCATCGGCAAGAACGGTAATCTCTTCATAAAGGTCAACCCCCTCGAAGCCAGTCAGTTCATACGCCACACGGCTCGTGATACCATTGACAAGGTGTCCGCTTTCGGGATAGAAATGGAGCTCGGGCACTATCTCCTTCTTGAACACCTTGTTGGCAAAGTAGCCCTGACTCCTGTCGCGTATGTTGCGGAACTCCCAGTCACCGTTGTTCACCTTGTCATATACGGGAAACACGCGGCTGAAAATGGCATCATCGCCCCAATTGAGCATGTAGCGTGTGTAGGCACGAATCTCGAAGAAGCCCGACAGGTATTTGGGGTCAAGAAATATCTCACCGTGACAAGTACCGTTGTCATCAATGCGGTACTTCTCGGTCTTTATGACATACCCCTCTGGGCTCATCAGCTCTACATAGAGCACACGGCTCAACACGGTGGGGGCATCATCACCGTGACTGGTGACAAAAGCCTTGAACCAGATTGTTTCGCCAAGGTAGTATGCAGTGTTGTCAAAGTGCAGATAGACGCGTTCCTGTGGCAAGGCACGCCCTACCAGCAACGCACGCAACGCAGCGCTGTCGGCCGGTGCCTGTGCGGTAGACACCGGTATTATCCCTATAACCAATGCCAACAAGGCGAATAGCTTTTTCATAAAATATACCTCTTTTAATATATGACGCTTTTTTCAGGGTGTTTGTGACAAAAAATACAATTATTTTCAGAAAAAGTTGATAAGTGACATTTAAAAAATAAGATGCTTCATTTTTAGCAGCTATTTTTGATTGATTTTGTTTTTGTGAGGAAGGAGCATAGCGGGCTATGTAACTGACGAGCAAAGACAAAAGCGGCAAAAAGAGCGCTATAATAATCAAACAACAACACTTTATCCATTAACAAAATGATGCAGGTTATTTTTTTATGTCACTAAATATCATTTACGTCTCATACAATAGAGTCCTGTAAGGATGAGTACGGCGCCAAGAATAGCAATCCATGTGACATGCTCACCCAACACAATGGCCGATGTTGTTATCGAGATGACCGGATTGAGATAAAGAAGGTTTGTCGCGCGCACCGTTCCCAACCGCTCAAGGCAGAAGTTCCAGCCAAGAAAACAGAGCATGGATGCTACACTGCCCAGGAAGAGTATGTTTCCCCACACTACAGCACCGCCATCTACAAGAAGTTCAATATCCACTCCGCGCACAAACAGCATCGGCAGGATTGTGAGCAGGCCATAGCCGAAGATTTTGCGCGTGACAAGCATATTGCTGTACTTGTCCTGGAGTCTCTTTATTATAAGAGTATACAGTGCCCAGCATAGGCAAGCAGCCAATGCGAGTACATCACCCAAAGGCGATAGTTGCAGGATAAAGTTTCCGTTGAAGACCACAAGCGCCATTCCCACGAAAGCTATCGCAGAGCCGACGACCGCACTCCTGCCCATACGCTCGCTTTTGTAGAAACAGCCAACAATAAGAGCAGTTATCATAGGTGTCAGGCAGACAATCAGCGCCACGTTGGAGCAATAGCCATAGGCAAGCGCATAGTTCTCGGTAACGAAATACAACGAACCGCCCGTGAGCCCCAATGCGACAGCAAGAGCCTCATCGGTCCAATTGTCGAGAAAAAGCCTTTTGCCGGCAAGAGGCAGGATAAGGATGTAGGCGAGAGTGAAACGGAACAGGAATATCTCATCGGGGCGCAAGCCCGAATTGATGAGGATTTTTGTCTGCACGAACGTACAGCCCCATATCACCACAATCACGAATGCGATGACATATACAATAATCCCGGGAGTCCCGTTCTTGGCCTTCATAAAGTCATAAAGATAAAATTGTGGCTGTACAAGGCAGGAAAGCCACGTACAGCCACAGGATATGGTTGTTATTTCAGATTCATTGATGCAGAGACCTCACCTGCACGTTGCAGGGCAAGATGTATGTTGTTGCATACGTTGTCCTTGCCTACAAGGTCAACAATACCGGCCTTGAGGAGTGACTTCTCCACATTGTCGTGTACGCCGGAGAGGATAACCACCCTGCCCTCTTTCTTTGAGGCATTGATGAATATCTCAAGGTTGTGCAAGCCCGTAGCATCGACGAATGTCACCTTACGCATACGTATTACACGTATCGGCATGGCATCGGTGTCACGTGTCAGTTCATCGAACTTGTTGGCAATACCGAAGAAGAAGGGACCCTCAATCTCGAACACCTCTGTACCCGCAGGGATAGAGAGCACCTCGTCGTTCTCACCGTCGTGATGCACCTCAAGTTCATCGCGTACAACTGATATGTGGGCACTTTCCATGGCACGTTTCATAAAGAGTACGATAGCCATCACAAGACCTACCTCGATAGCCAATGTAAGGTCGAAGAATACAGTCAGCAACAAAGTTACAAAGAGCACGCTTGTACCGGACATCGAGCTCTTGCACATTGAAACGATAGTTCTCCATCCGCTCATGTTATAAGACACCATCACAAGCACACCTGCAAGGCAAGGCATAGGGATAAGCTCCACGAGGCCACCGAGGAACAGCAACACGAGCAACAGCACGAAGGTGTGCACAATGCCTGCCACAGGAGTTTTTCCGCCGTTATTGATGTTCGCCATTGTACGTGCTATGGCACCCGTTGCGGGGATTCCGCCGAAGAAAGGCACTACAACATTGGCAATACCCTGACCGATGAGCTCGGTGTTTGAGTTGTGTCTGTCACCTATTACACCGTCGGCCACCATTGCCGAGAGCAGAGACTCTATGGCACCCAACATTGCAATAGTGAACGCTACAGGAGCAAGGCTCTGCATTGTTGCCCATAAAGAGGTACCACTCTCCAAAGATGGAACGACGAACGATGGCAGACCGGAAGGGAGCTCATAGAGGTCGCCGATAGTCTTTATTGAGGTAACGCCTGCAAATTCCTTGAGCAGATAAGCGACAACAGTCATTACCACGATTGCCAACAGCGAACCGGGAATCTTCTTCGAGAACTTGGGTGTCAAGGCAATGAGCACGACGCTCAATATACCCATACCGGCACTCCAACAGTCGATATTCCCGATATTGTCGAAATAACATATCCACTTGTCGATGAAGTTCGCCGGGACATTGCTTATTCCAAGACCGAACAGGTCATTCATCTGCGTTGAGAAGATTGTTATAGCTATACCGCCCGTGAAACCGATGATTATGGGGTAAGGCATGAACTTGATTATCGTTCCCAGACGGCAAAGACCCATAATGATGAGTATTATACCCGCCATTATGGTAGCTATGGCAAGACCACCGAGCCCATACTGCTGTATGACACCATAGATAATGATGATGAACGCGCCTGTGGGGCCACCTATCTGTACCTTGGAGCCACCGAACACTGATATGAGCAAACCGGCAAGGATTGCAGTCACAAGACCCTCGGCCGGGCCCACACCACTTGCAATACCGAATGCAATAGCCAGAGGAATGGCAACGATACCGACAATGATTCCGGCCATAAGATCGGCACCGAACTTCTCACGTGAATAGTTCTTCATACAAGAGAAGAACTTAGGATGAAAGTCAACCAACTTTTTTGTATCCATCGTATATAATAATTAATGTTCTCGACAGCAATACAATGGTATCCTTGCTAAAAGCAACCTGCGATACCCTTTTTCAAAAACTTTGCAAAGGTACAAAATAAATCTTTTTTAACATATCACAGACCTTAAAAAGAGAGAGAGCAGATACATTTTTAACAAATCAAAAAAATCGGCCGTGCAAAAGCACAGCCGATAAAACCCACATGACCGTTCCTCACGAACGGCACAACCTTTATCATTTCTTCTCCATCTGGACAGTAAAAGTCTGATAAGGGAAATTGAGTCCCTCCTTGGGGAATGTCTCATACACCTTTTGTGTAAGATCGAACTTCATACCCCAATAATCCTCCTGCTTGCACCAGATGCGCACTGTCAGGTCTATTGAGCTTGCGCTTAACGAACCCAGACACACAAACGGAGCTGCCGGTTCATTGAGTGCACGGCCATCCTCCTTTATAAGACGCAACATTACAGCCTTTGCCTTCTCATAGTCATCGCCATAGGCAACAGAGAAAGTAAGGTCAAGACGGCGTAGCGGCTCACGTGAATAGTTGTTGATGATACCGGTTGAGAGAGGTCCGTTAGGCAACAGGATAATCTTGTTGTCCGGGGTATTGATTACTGTATTGAAAATCTGGATTTCCTTGACAGAACCGTCAATTCCCTGCGCCTCGATGTAGTCACCAACCTTGAAGGGGCGGAAAAGCAGAATCATCACACCACCTGCAAAGTTCTGCAAGGTACCGCTCAGAGCCATACCCACAGCTACACCGGCAGATGCAAAGAGCGCAATGAACGATGAAGTATCGATACCCAGAATGCTGATTATCATGATTATCATGATTATCATAGCCACAACGTCAATCATGCTTGAGACAAAAGAGTTGACAGAAGGATTGACCTTGCGCTTCTCCATAATCTTCTTCAGCAACTTTACCACCTTACCGATAATCCAGCGACCGACAAACCAGACAAGGAGAACTTTGACTAATTTTCCTGCCAGCATCACACACAATGCTGTAACAGCATGAATAACCTCATCGGGAGTCATACCCGACAATCTCTCGACAACACCGGTTGCTGTAATTGTATCAGCAACAGCCTCGGGTGCTACCGCATCAAGAAAAACAAATAAATTTTGAATCATAGGAATAGTATATAAAGTGTTTAATGTGTATTATGCAACGTTTTATGTGTATTGTATAATATTCAATAATGTATTCTGTATTCTATTATATCATCGGAAATTACTTGAACAATACGACATGGAATCTGTTATATAATACAGGGCGTACATTTCCATTTCTAACTTAAAGTACAAAGTTACTTATTTTTTTTCGTCCGGTAAACAAGAAACTGTTTGAATTTAGTGACGTTTAAATCAAACATTGCTTAAACGTTGCTTAACACACACAATTTCAACGTTTATTACATCTGTTAACATAATTTAACTATTAAGGAGGGGCAAAACGAGTACAATTCTATATTTTTGTCAAAATCTTATACTCTTTAACACTCTTTCATAAAAGAGTTTCAGGTACAGGATAACAGATATTGGAAAGGCGTTTACTTTGACGTTTTGTTCTTGACATTCAGGGGACTGACAGTCTGCACCAGTCAGGACAAGGTTACGGTGAATACCCACAACAGGATATGTTATAAAGTACATTCTTTTGAATGCTTGCATTGCATACCGGCACATTGGAAAGTATGCGACACCATATCTGGTTGGTATTCGGCTTTGTTTTATACGAGGATAGGACCGGAATCCCGGAATAAAGAACCGCAGAAAAGCACAGGCACCCACCCTTTTCATATCCATGTTCAATTTAAACATTAAAACAGGACAACTAACCACATCGGACCGGGGTGTTTGCCGATACTTAAAGAATAAATCTATTATGAAGAAGTTAGCAATCTTAACATTGGCCGTATTGGCAATTTTCATGCAATCTTGTAGTAGCTCAAAAAACTTAAATGTAAAAGAATTGGTTGCACAATACACGGCAGAGGGCTACAAAACTCAGTCTATGGCTTATTCAATGACTGAATCAATGACAAAATTCCGCGAGAAACTGCAATCTAATAAAAAATTCATAGAAATCATCAGTGATGGTTCCGGCGCATCTTCTTTTGCCGCAGAAATGGAAGCATTGAATGCAGCCGGAATCAAGTATGCGACCCAAGCCGGTAGTGTCATAAGAGGTGGTATGGAAAGAGAATTCGGTTCATTAGGAAATGACTATGACAAGTTCCACGGAACTTATGTTCAGAATGTAGCAAAGTTCATTATGCCAATGATGAGAGCAGAAATGACATTTGTAAAAAAAGAACAAAACACCTACCACGTACGTATCGGTTATATCATTGATGAAGAACAAGCAAAAGAGGCTCGCCATAATGCATTGAACGAGACCCTTAAAGAGCAGGCTGCCGGACAAGTTTTTGGTGAAAACGCAAGGAAATTTGTTGATGAAACTGTTAGACCAGAAGAGTAAATAATATGAAACGCTTATTTATTATATGCGTTTGTATTTTGCTCACAGTTCCCTCATTCAGTAAGGTTTTGGAGCACTCAACCCGTACCGACTGGATGAGAACAGGTGAAGAGAAGTTGAATGCAAGACGCACAAACACAACCTATTATTTCAAGATTGTCAAGATTTCAGCAGAGGAACTTGATGCCGCAAGAAACCAGAGAGTAAACCAGCTTGGTGTTTCTATCGGAACACGCAACCAGTTATCAGGAAAAGCCCTCACTGAGATTGAGAACGTCAAAGGAGATAATCCCAGTAGCAAGGAAACCTTTAAGCTTGTATTCGGGAATGACATTGAAAGTGACGTTTTCTATGCAAGATACATCGATGAGTATTGGGAATACATTTCTTATCCCGATGGAAGTCGTGGATATGAATATTATGCGTTGTTCGCAGTTTCAGCAACATCCAATGCTCCAATATATGATGAATTTTCAACATCAACATCATACGGGTTCAAACCTGCTGTGATGTCATTGATTCCAGGTTGGGGTCAGATGTATAAGGGAAGTACGGTAAAAGGAATTTCATTCCTTGCAGCTGAAGTTGTAGCAATTGGAGGTATTATTTTTACAGAGAATGAGCGTGCATCATACGAGTCAAAAATGCGTAGCCAACCGAAATTCGCAAGACAGTACAAGACCAAGATGGACAATTACGAGACTGCCCGCAACTGCTGCATCGGTGCTGCAGCCGCAATATACATATACAACCTGATTGATGCTATTGTAGCACCGGGCGCACGTCGTTTGTTGGTAAAACCCAGTAACATGCATTTTACGCCTGTAGCTTCAAAGGACTTCAGTGGCGTGACATTCAGTTATACTTTTTAGAATGTAATTGGGTATGAGGTATAATGTTTGATGCCATTACACTCATACCCTATTTTTCTCCCTATTTTTCTCTATTCAATCATGTAATGCCGGATTTTTATGAAGAGGTATTTTAGCATTGTATTATTATTCTTTCCCTTATTTGCAGAACTCACCATTGCGCAGAACCATGATGACATAAGCGATCAATTCGAACAGATGCGTCAAGAATTGAGAGATGAGTTCAATCAATATCACAAAAATGCTATTGAGGAATATGAGTCGTACAGAAAAAAAGCATTGGAGGAGTATGCAAACTATGTAAAATCCATTGACAAAGTATGGGGAAAGGAGAATTTTGCAGATGACACCAAAAAGGACTGGGTGGAGTATTTCGACGACTATCGCTCACGTTCCATTGTTGACTTTGAAAATGGAAAAGTAACAGTAGAGGTAGCTCTGGATGAAGCCGAAGCGAATGAGAAGCAGGCCATAGACAAGCAGCTGACATCCGCCATCGAGCAGGTGTTGACCAGCAAGGGAACTACATGCCCTTACGAATCGGAGGTGGACGTTTCCCAACCGTTGACAAAGAAACCGATATTGGAAGGATTGGTCGACCTTACTCCGTATGAGGAGAAAAAGCCACAGACCGGAAAAACAACTCCAAAGAAAAGCGACGCAGCTTCAACAGCCAAGGAAATCGCAAAGAAAAGCCCACGCAAAGTGAGCACTGTAAAAGGAGAAGACGGTAAGACAAGGAAAGTCGTTAAGGTAGAAATGAGCCTGGTCAAGGATAATCTTTCAAAGAACGCAATGGTATATAAGGACCTGGTTGCCGAGTTCTCCAATAAATTCCAGATTGAGCAACCGCTGATTTTTGCAATCATTGAACAGGAGTCAGCCTTTAACCCCGAGGCGAAAAGCTGGGTACCTGCATACGGACTGATGCAGCTGGTGCCTACATCAGGAGGACGAGATGCATTCAGGTATGTATACAAGCGCGACGAGATACCTACGCAAAGCTACTTGTACAACCCACGCAACAACATTGAGCTTGGTACAGCATATCTGCGTGTACTCACAAACCAGTTCAAGTCGGTTACCGATGCCGACTGCCGCCGTTTGTGCGTAATCGCAAGCTACAATACGGGAGCTGGAAATGTTAGCAGGGCCTTCACGGGAAATGTAAACATATCAAAAGCCTTCTCAAAGATAAACTCCCACGACTATAACAGCCTCTATAATTATCTGACGACAAAGCTTACCCACGAAGAAGCGCGCAAATACGTAGCAGGAGTAACAAAGAGGAGAGAGAAGTATAAGAAATAAAAAATGATTAAATAACTGACAGATGAAAAAGAGATGTTTGAAATTCCTTTACTTGCTACTTGGCCTTGCAGTAGTAGTAGCATGCAGTAAGGATGAAGAGGTTTTTACAGGAAACATTATGGGTAAGGTAACCAATGCCGTCACCGGAGAAGTGTTGCAAGGAGTTGTGGTGACAATATCACCGACAGGCCTGTCGCAGACAACCGGCAGCAACGGCTATTTCGAATTCCTTGACTTGGAACCTAGACAGTACGAGATACAGGCAAGAAAGAGCGGTTACGTAACCAACAACAAGAGCGTGACTGTGGTAACTGGCCGTGATGCACAGGGTGACATCCAGATCACCCCCATTGTTCAGGACGGCAAGCTGGAGTTGAGCGTCAGCTCGTTGAACTTCGGAAACAAGAACACCTCGCTTTCATTCGATATAAGGAACAAGGGTAACAAGAGCCTGAACTGGAACATCAGTGGTTTGGACAAGATTGACTGGTTCAGTATCAACCCCACAATGGGTACTTTGGCGGCAGGCAAGAGCAATGCCGTTACCGTGACATTGAACCGTGACCTCATTACCGAGAACAAGGAGGCCGTAATCATTGTGAATGCCGACAATGAGTCTCTTTCTTTGAAGATTACAGCCGAGGTTGAGAACAAGAGTTCAAAGATTGTGCTCAGCACCAATACCCTGAACTTCGGTACAGAATACACATCATTGAGTTTTGATGTAAAGAACGCCGGCAATTCAGGTGATGTAAACTGGGAGATTACAGATATTGATGTCGATTGGTTGAAGGTATCGCCAATGACAGGTACTACAGCCATAGGCAAGAGCAGTGCCGTAAAGGTGCTCCTCGACCGCAGCAAGTTGCCCGAGGGTAAGCACACCACGACCTTCCTTGTAAATGCCGATGGCGAATCACTACGTGTGACCGTAAATGCCGAAAAGAGTCTGGAGCGTTATCTCGAAGTCAATCCAAGCGCCCTTGTGTTGGGTACTGCCGAGAGTGCTACACTTACCATCATATCACACAATGGCCCAACCGCTTATGAGCTTTACGGCGATGGAGATTACAGCTGGGCGAGGTTCGACAAGGTGGAAGGTGTAATCCCGGAATATGACTCCGCCGATGCCTCAACCATTGAGAAAATCACCATTACAGCCGACCGCGAAGGAGTTGCTGCCGGTGAACACAGCTTCACGCTTATCATACGTTCCGACCTTGAAGACTACAACGTACCGGTAACCATGACTGTAGAGAAAGATGATAATGGTGAAGATATACCAAGCGGAGACGAAGTCGCTGTGCCGTATGGTTTGTATACCTATTATAAATTCGAGGACAACTTTGACGACTCATCAGAGAACATGCTCAATGGATTCGGATCGAACTCACCTTCATTTGTAGAGGGCATCACTCCTGAATCAAAGGCTGTGAAATTCAGCAAAACCAACAACTCATCGTTTGTTGTTCCCAAGCCCATCATCGATTCACGTATGATGAGCATCAGTTTCTGGGGAAAGAATTTTGCCGACGGCAACATTTTCTATATGGTGTCGAACCAGCAGTCACAGCCCATGTTCACTCTCAGCATGAGCGGTGGACAGTTGAAGTTCATTGTAACCCGTTACAACAACGGTTACCAATATGGCAACAAAGGTACATTCATGCACCCCACATTGACCGACGGAAAATGGCACCACATAGTATTGACGACAGACTTCAACAAGACTACATACGCAACCATCACCACTACACTTTATGTGGACGGACAAGCCGTGGATGTGATTACAGAGGATGCTAATCCATTCTCCGAAGACGGGTACAGCCAATCTTCATACGACACCGGCACAAAGTTCATCATGGGTGGAAGCGTCAAGTTGAGCAACAGCAACACTTTGAGTGGCACGAACATGTCTGTAGACAACTTCCGTGTATATGACACACGTCTGCTCTCATCCGATGAGGTCCAGACCATATTCAAAGCAAAGCAATAATTAACTTCCGGGGTGGTGACCCAAAAGTGAAATGGGTCACCCACGTTTGTAGGGAGGTTGGATAAAAAGAGCCTTTTTAGTCAGCCTCATCCGCAGTTTAGATTTCTTATAAAATATAACATAGCTGGATAAAGTAATGACGAGGAATAATATCACTATTCTTGCAACTCTTTTGCTGTCGGCTCTTCTAATGGCGAATTGCAGTAAAGATGAAGTGTCGTTCACCGGAAACTTGTTCGGAACTGTTACCGACAGGACTACCGGCGAACCGCTCAAGGATGCAAATGTCACCCTCACCCCATCAGGGAAGAGCGTCAAGACAGGTTCTGACGGCCATTATGGTTTCATGGATATCGATGCACAGGAATACACCGTCAGTGTAAGCAAGGAGAATTACAGCACTGACAGCAAGAGCGTGCAGGTCAAGGTAGGTGGAGACAGCCGGCTTGATTTCGCATTGCGTTCTTCGCAACCTAAGCTGGAAGTGAGCCAACAGACACTTGATTTCGGGAATGAGTACACAACACTCACCCTGAACATCAAGAATACAGGATTCGCGACACTCCAATGGGAGTTGAGCGAAGACATCACATGGCTCTCGTGCGTACCCACATCGGGCGAAATCGCTTCAGGTGCAAGCAAAGGCGTTGTCGTCAATGTCGACCGTAATGGAATGAAGGTCGACGACTACAGCCAGACCATAGCCATCACCTCCAATGGCGGCAATGCCGTCATTAGGGTGAATATGTCGGTTCAGGGTATGGCCGTGAACGTTTCGCCTCAGGAACTGGATTTCGGAGCCACAACATCCTCCTTGCAGTTTACCATGAGCGGAGGAGATAATGTAAGCTACACACTTACACCTTCCAACGATTGGATATTGCCGAACAAGACCTCTGGCGTATTTTCAAAGACCGAGAATATAATTGTTGCCGTTGACCGCAACAACCATGCCGAGGGCAACTACGAAGGCAACCTGTTGTTGAAGGTGGGAGAACACAGCAAGGACATACCTGTGCGCATGACCATCCTGCCCAAGTCCAAGCCCGCCACCACGCTGCTTTCTGTGGATGACATCACCGATGCGTCGGCCACATTCAAAGGGGCTGTCATAAGTGTGGGCAGTGCAAGGGTTACAAGATACGGATTCTGTTGGGGAAAACAGGAGAATCCTGGGTTACAGAATGCCGAGAGCTGCAACTTCGGAGACTGCTCCGCTGCTGTTGACATGGAATATACCGCGAACCTTCTTGACGAGAACACCACATACTATGTGAGAGCATACGCCGAGAACAGCGAAGGCGTAAGCTACAGCAACCAGCTCATGTTCACCACTGATGAAAAGGCACAAAAGCCTGAGGTGGAGACAGGTAAGGCCGACAGGATAACATCCTCACAGGCCGAAATTACCGGTAAGATACTTAAGGTGGGCGATAAAGAATGTATTACCCAGCACGGACACGTGTGGGGAACCAAAGCCAACCCCACCGTCGACAACCAGAAGACACAACTGGGAAAGACAAACGTCACAGGCGGCTTTGTATCTACACTGACCGGGCTTGAGCCTAACAAGACATACCATGTCCGTGCATACGCTACCAACAGCATAGGCACATCGTACGGTGAAGACATAGCCTTCACCACCCTGCCCGACATTGTAACCATGACCACCATTGCCGCACGCGACATCATACACAACGCAGCCACAGTCGGAGGCAGCATATCGGACGACGGCGGCAACATCATTGTCGAGCGTGGCGTATGCTGGAGCACTGGCCCGAACCCTACAATAGACAGCGAGCGCAAGGCCTCACAGGAGGCATCTGCCCGATTCAGCGTGCGCCTTGAGGGACTCAATGAACTCACGGCCTACCACGCAAGGGCATACGCCATGACTGAAGACGGCAAGGCTTACTACGGAAATGACGTTACATTCTCCACAACACATGAGATACACCTGCCCGAGGCCGATGTAACGACAGTTGACAACATTGGAACCACTGTTGCCACATTCCACAGTTCGGTCACAAGCGACGGTGACGGCAATATCTCGGACTGCGGATTCTGCTACTCACGCACCCCCAACCCTACGGTAAACGATGTAAAGGTAAGCTGTGGCAAACGAATGGGCAAATTCCTTGCCACAGTCAAGGAGCTTCATGAGAACACCACATATTACGTACGTGCATACGTAACCAACGAAGCCGGAACAGCATACGGTGAGGAGGTGAATTTCGCGACACTGGAGATACTGCCACCTACATTGACAGCCGTAACAGTGAAGACCGTTACCCACCGCTCGGCAACATTGACAGCCGAAGTGCTTTCCGAAGGTAACGGCAATATAAGCGAGAGCGGTTTTGTATTCTCAATCAACCCCAACCCGGGACTGACGAACCACAAGGTATCCTGCGGCACTTCGCTAAGTTTGTCGGGGCGAGCAGAGTCACTCCTGCCCAACACCACCTATTATATCAGGGCCTTTGCTACCAACGAAAAGGGAACAGCATTCGGTGAGGAATCAAGCTTCACTACCAAAGAAGAGCCCGAGGGCAGCAGCATAGAGGTTGACGGAGGATATGATTCCGAGAATGATTGGGACAAAAAAGAGTAATGATTGATAGAATAGAGACGAATACTATGAAAAAGGGTATTTGGAAAAAACTGTTTCTTTGCTTTACAGCATTGGCAACATTCTCATGTTCCCAGGATGCGACAGATGCATTCCAGTGGGAGGAAGAGAGTGACGAAGCCATTGTATACAGGATGAAGCTGGAGACCACCTGGAACGATTACAACGATGCCGGCAGCACCCGTGCGGCCTTCTCATGGAGCGACGGGGCAAAAGTGTATCTCCACTTCAATGATGAAAGTGGCAAGATAAGCGGAGTAGCCACATACGAGTTGGCTACAGACACCTGGGAAGTGAAGCCCGACAAGCCATTGACACCCAACATCATGTCCGATTGTGAAGCATATCACTTTGTCAACCCCTCTTCGAGCAGTTCGTACAGTGTGGAGTTGACATCGCAGTCGGTGATTTACGTCGATGCCGAAGCCACATACCTGTTGGAAGAGGATATACTGTCAGTGACAGCAGTGCTCTCTCCCATGACAGGCCGTGTACGCTTCAAGGGAGAAGAAGGGAGCTCTTTTGGGGTCAAGGGCCTCTCTTACTATTCTGTATACAACATATCTACAAGCACCTTTGCCTCAAAGACCATGAAGATTGAGGGCAAGGTGGAGAGTGACGGTTATTCACCATTCCACTACACCTACTTTGCTGATAAAGAAGAGCGCTCGCTGGTGTTCGACTATGTAAGCACCGCTGCATACAAGCGCACATTCGGCGAGAACGTGCTGTTGCCCGGCATAAGCGGTTTCATCTCGGTGCCCACAGCCGATAAGCACGACCACTGGTCACTTGTAAGCGTGGCCAACGGCAAAGAGATCACACTGCCTGAACTATCAGCCATGACATACAGTTCGGTAAAGAGTTCTTCGGTTTATCTTGAGTCGTCGGTAAGCGACAGCGGCAACGGCACATTGAGTGAAGTGGGTTTTGTATGTGCCACACATCCCGAGCCCACATTGGCGGACACAAAGCTCGCCTGCGGCAAAAGCACCACCTTTGCCGGACGCCTCTTCTCGCTTACACCGTTGACACAATATCACGTAAGGGCCTACGCCACCAACGAGGCAGGTACAGTATATGGCGAAGTACAATCTTTCACAACCAAGGATGCACCGCAAGGCAGCAAGATTGAGGTTGACGACTTCCCCGAAGAGAGTGATTGGGATTGACAAGAACATGATAAGATAAAGGACATGAGAATAAGAAATATATTCAAACGGCTTTTCCCGACCCTGCACCTGACGGTGTGGATGATGGTTGCCGGTGTGTGTGCCTGCACGACCGATGCTTTCGAAGGTGTACAGGAAGAGCCCGAGGCACCCGTCTTCTACACCTATTCAATGCACCTTAAAGGTACTATTGAAGATTACGGGAAAGGCACAAGAGCCGGATATCAGTGGAATGACGGAAGCAAGCTATACGTGCAGTTCTTCGAAAACGGTGACCGCATATCAGGAACGGCAACCTTCAACCTGGCCGATGATGCCTGGACAGTAAAGACATCCAAGGCGCTGACAGCTCCCGACGACGCATATTGCGAGACCTATTTCTTTGTGGAGCCGTCTGCGGCACTGTCATCTACAGTATCCTTTGACCTTGAGACAATAGCCTATGCCGACAAGAACGGTACATATACCCTTGAGGAAGATGACGCCATTGCCGTCACCGCTTCCCTGTCTCCATTGACAGGACGCATCCGTTTTGTGGGTACACCCGGGGAGAAATACTCGATATCGGGACTTATGACCTACGCCGGCTACAGCACCGGTAACAACAGCTTCACCACTTTGGCACGCAAGCTGTCAGTGGGTATCGGTGACAACGGTTCTTCCGATTACTATTACGCACTGTTTGAGGATGAGCGCCGGCTGGTGATTCACGGTGAAGGGAAAGCAGCATACATGCGCACTTTTGCCGAGGATGTCCTCACGGCAGGCAGCAGCGGATTCGTTACCCTTCCCATGGGTGAGGACTTAGGCAAATGGATATTGGTCAACAGCGACAACATGGAAGAGATAAAACTGCCTGAGGTCTCGGCAGTTGCAGTATCAACCATCAGGAGCAAATCGGCAGGTGTCACAGCAAATGTAACGTCAAAGGGCAACGGCACATTGTTTGAATCGGGAATCCTTTGCTCTGCAAACAGCACCCCCACATTGGAGAACAGTACAAAGTACGATGCCGGGAAATCCATTTCCATCAGCCTGCGTGTGAAGAACCTTACCCCGATGAGCACCTACTATGTACGCGCATACGCACGTAACGAGCGGGGTACCGTATATGGCGAGGTGGCCGAATTCACCACCCTCTCCGACGAGAATGAGGGCCCATCTTTTTCTGTTGATGGCTTTGACGAAGAAGATGATGACCTCAATTCATCAGCCGAGGACGGCGACAGCAGCTTTGACAAGGATGGACATTCAGAGGATGACGACCTCAACTCCGACACAGAAAGCAATGGTAGCAGTTTTGACAAGGATGAACACTCCGAAGATGATGACCTCAATTCAAAGACCGATGGCGACAGCAACTTTGGAAAAGAGGAACATGAAGATGACGATGACCTGAATACCAATACAGACAGCAACGGTAGCGTAAACAAGGAGGACTACGACAATGATGAAGACTGGAACACCGACACCGGCAGTGATGGAAATATGAACAAAGGCGACTACGACAGTGATGAAGACTGGAACACCGACACGGGCAGTGATGGCAGTATGAACAAGGGGGATTATGATAGTGATGAAGATTGGAATTAAATGAAGATTGGAATTAAATGAAGAATAGAATAAATAATTAAAACATAGAAATTATGAAAACAATGAGAAGACTGTTTTTTGCACTGCCAGTGTTGGCAATGGCAATGACAATGTCGGTATCTTGTACATCCGACGACGAAATAATGGAACAGCCGGTGCAGGACCCATCTACAGAGGAGCGCGTGCCACGATACGCAGTGATGAACCTTGAGGGTGGCAAAGTACCTTTTGATACAACTACCCGAACTGCTACCGCTGATTGGGATGATGAGGCAAGAATCTACCTCCAGTTTACTGTAGGAACCAAACTTGTAGATGGTGTAGCCACTTACAGCAACAGTGCACAGGAATGGACAGTAGAATATTACGGCGACCTGACCGAAGGCGTTGAGACCAAATGCGAGGCATACTATTTTGAAAATGCAGGAGATGCAACATTTTCAAATGTGGCATTGACTGAGCACACCGCTATCTACGCCGACAAGGCTGCGGTATATATTTTCGAGGACAACACACTGACTGTAGTGGCAAGTCTTTCCCCAATGACAGGACGCATACGCTTTAAAGGTGATGTAGCCCAAGAGTATCGCGTTACAGGCTTCAAGTATTATAACAGCTATGACATTGCCACCAACAGCTTTACATCGACATCGGGAACATTCATCTCATCGACACAGGATAACGGTTATTCAGAATACTACTATGGCTTTTTCCCAAACGAAAGCAACAAGGAGATATATTTTGAGGACACCGATAACCACGTCACATTCCTAAGGACCCTCAACGAAAAGGCACTGGCAGTGGGACGTGGCGGATACCTGGATATCCCCACTATAGACAACCGTAGCGGATGGAAGCTACATAAATACAAAGAGATAACGGTTTCAAATGTAACATTCCGCATGGTACGTGTATTGGCAACGGACAGTTGGAGTTATTATCAGAATTGGCAGCACTTTTACATTGGTGAGACCGAGGTTACCCAGGAGCTCTGGAAAGCCATTATGGGCACCAGCAACAACCCATCAAATTTCAAGGGAAACAACCTGCCGGTTGAGAACATCAGTTATGATAACTGCTTGACTTTTATTGAGAAACTTAATTCAAAGACAGGACTGACATTCAAAGTTCCTACTTATGAACAGTGGCAACATGCTTTCAAGGGGGCTTGCATCTCCAAGAATTACTCATACAGCGGAAGCGATAATGTTGACGATGTTGCTTGGCATTCAGGTAATTCAAACAACACAACCCACGAAGTAAAGACAAAGCAACCGAATGAGATAGGGATTTACGATATGAGCGGTAATGTATTTGAATACGTAATAAATGGTAGTGCTATTTATGCCTATGGAGGTTCTTGGGATTATAGTTCGTCTTATTGTCGTTATTACGATCATGTTAATAGTGTTTCTCGAACAGGACTCAGACTTTGCCTTGATATATAATACATTTCACCGGCTGTGCCGGCTTGTATAACAAATAATCTTTGATATTATGAATAAATTTTGTGAAGCAACATCAAACAACATATATGGCAAGTATTGCCACTTATTGATTGTGTTGTTGATGATAACTGCAATGAGTCAGATGACGGCCTGCACATCGGATGACGAGATGTTGGAACCGCAGCCCCCCACTACCGAGGAGCGCGTGCCACGATACGCAGTGATGAACCTTGAGGGTGGCGTGGTCCCCTTTGATGCCACCACAAGAGCCACCACAAGCGATTGGGAGGATGAAGCGAAAATCTATCTTCAGTTCACTGTTGGGAAGAAGCTGGTGGACGGTATTGCAACATACAGCAGCAGCGCACAGGAGTGGACCATAGAATATTTTGGCGAGTTGACCGAAGGTGTTGAGACAAAGTGCGAGGCATACTATTTTGAGAATGCCGGGGATGCATCATTTACAAATGTGGTATTGACAGAGCATACAGCAATATATCTTGACAAGGAAGCTAAATATCTGTTCAAAGACAACACATTGACCGTTACCGCGAATCTTACTCCAATGTTGGGACGCATCCGGTTTAAAGGAGATGCGGCACAGGAATATCGCTTTACCGGCATATATTACTACAACAATTACGACATTGCAACCAACAGCTTTACAACAACATCGGGAACATTCATTTCATCCACCCATGATGACGGATATTCAGATTACTATTACGGTTTTTTCCCGGATGAGAGCAACAAGGAGATATATTTTGAAGACACCGACAATCACGTCACTTACTTGAAGAGTTTTGGTGAAAAGGTATTGGCTGTAGGAAAAAGCGGTTACTTGAATATCCCTACAATAGACAACCGCAGCGGTTGGACATTACATACCTATAAAGAGATTACAATCTCAAATGTAAAGTTCCGTATGGTACGTGTATTGGCAACCAACAGTTGGAGTCACTACAATCAATGGCAACACTTTTACATTGGCGAAACCGAGGTAACCCAGGAACTTTGGAAGGCCGTGATGGGAACCAGCAACAACCCGTCGAATTTCAAGGGTGACAAGTTGCCTGTTGAGAATATACCCCAAGCAGACCTGCTTTCCTTTATTGAAAAGTTGAACTCAAAGACAGGATTGACATTCAAGCTACCTACATACGGTCAGTGGTATTATGCATTCAAGGGGGCTTGTATCTCAAAGGGTTACTCATATAGCGGCAGTAACAACCGTGATGATGTTGCCTGGTACAGTGGGAACTCAAACAGTGCAACCCATGAAGTAAAGACAAAACAGCCTAATGAGATTGGAATTTATGATATGAGTGGAAATGTTTCCGAGTATACATACGAAAACGGTTATTACCACAATTATGGAGGAGCGTATAATCATACTAATTACCTTAATGGCAGTTACGAATATTCATCATATTATCAGTACTCACGTACTGGATTCAGGCTTTGCCTTGATTTATAGTATCTCACATCAGTTCATTTATGATTACAATATTTAGAAAATTAAGCATTGCATTGCTGACCTTTTGGGTCAGCAATGCTTTATACGGCCAGTCCAACCCTCCCGAATGGTTCACTTACCCCAAAGAGGGGGAATATGTTGGTGTATCTGCAAAGCTGGATAAAGAATCGGCAACGCAGGATTCGTACGTAAAATCGGCAATTATGTCGGCATTGGTTTCATATTTTCTGCAAAGCGAAGAGAACAATGTGGCATACAGCAGCATAACAACAGGAAACTCCAATGGCAAGACAAACTACTACGAATCACTGAGCGAGTTGCTTACCGAACTATTCTTCGGATATGAACTGGTACGATTGGAAAAGGATGAAGAAGGGTATGTCTGGGTGGCAATAAAGCCCATAACAGACCAAAAGTCTCTTTCTTATGGACGTTTCGCAATAGTAGCTAAAGAGATCAGTGACTTGAAAGAAAAAAATGGGGAAATGAGTTCATTTAACAAGGGACTTAATGTATCGTGCGCCTATGAAACCTTTAGCGACAGTATTGCATTCTACATGGAATGGAACATTGGGATGGAATCAGGAGCAACCTCAGAACCGGCCTCATTTGAATCGTTCAAGTATATTATCAATACCGACCGTTCTCCCGGCAGTGTCGGATTGGATGGGAAAGATAATGCGACAACTGTGGACATGTCACAACAAGAGAAGCAATCGGCTCCTTTAGAAAGGATGCATAAGCAAGCCGTGTCAAAAGGGTTTACCGGCAAAAAACCTTACACCTCTGCACAATCGGATAAAGGCAGCGCCTATCTGTTGGCTCTGCTGGATGCATTATTGCAACAGGAGTTGTACGTATTCAACCCCGACACCAACAGGACTGAACGCAAGAAGGCATCAAAGACCTACGCGACGTTCTTCAGCGGTGATGAGTGCTTTATCTTCAATGACACAGTGAAATGATGCACTGATTTAAAAACACAATAAGCACAGTCAGGCCCCAGCCTGACTGTGCTGTTATTATACGGAAGATCGTTTATACCCTTCAATCGGCAAGCCGCCAGGGCTCTCCGCAAAGCGGTGAGGGGCTAAAACTTCATACTTATTCTTTTGGTCATCGGTTTTTGAGATGCTTCACTCCCTTCCTGCAGGACAGGTTCTGTAGTTTTGTCATTCAGAGCAAAGCAATGTCACTTATCAAGTATCTGCCTTGCGGCATTTTTGGTATCGACTTTGGTTATCACCCTCTCGACGATGCCCTCTGCATCAATGACAAATGTGGTACGTATGATACCCATATACACCCTGCCTGCCATCTTTTTCTCACCCCAGGCGCCAAAGGCCTGTATTGTACTCTTTTCCACATCGGCAACAAGCGGGAAGTTCAGCTGCTGCTTTGCCTTGAAACGGGTGTGCGAAGCTGCGCTGTCGGCACTGATACCCACCACAGCATAACCTGCCGCTACAAGTTCATCCATACCGTCACGCAGGGAGCACGCCTCGGCGGTGCAACCCGGTGTGCTGTCCTTGGGATAGAAATAGACTACTACTTTACGTCCCTTATAATCACTGATACGAATCTCTGCTCCATTCTCATCAAGACCCAAAAGGTCGGGAGCCTTATCACCAATATTCAACATGTCGTTTATTTTATCAATTCCATTTTTATTATTCTGACATCCCTCAACGGACGGTCATTTTCATCACATTTTACATTCTGTATGGCATCAACAACCTCAAGTCCCTTAACAACCTCACCAAAGACGGTGTAATCACCGTCAAGATGCGGTGTGCCACCGATAGTGGTATATACCTCAAGCTGTTCGGGGGTTATGGTTATATCCTTGCCCGTACGCTGCTTGTATTGTGTCTTGAGCCTGTCGAGTTGCTCCTTGGTAAAGACATTACCCCACACAATGTAGAACTGGCTTGCCGATGAAGCCTTTGTGGGGTTCACATCATCACCTTCACGCGCTGCGGCAAGAGCACCGCGACGGTGGAAGTGGAGCTCCGGCATGAATTCCGGTTCGACAGTATATCCCAGATCACCCTCTCCCAACAGCTTACCAGGTGCTGCATACTTGGAATCGGGGTCACCTCCCTGAATCATGAAATTCCTTATCACACGATGAAAAAGAAGCGAATCGTAACGTTGCTCCTTCACAAGCTTAACAAAATTGTCCCTGTGCTCCGGCGTCTCGTCATAGAGCTTCACATCTACGACACCAGCTGTTGTAAACACCCTTACCATATACTCCTTTTTTGAGGAGCACGATGCCATAACAGCAACAAGCGACAGGAGCATTACCAGTTTTCTCATATCCTTACTGCAATTTTTTAATATCCTGCGTAAAGATAATGAAAACTTCGTTGCGACCAAAACATACGTTGCTCACTTTGAAAACACTCTTTGAACATATGAAAACCACAAATGATTATACCAATCACCGATACGCGCTGTAGAGGATAACAATATTCTCAATTTTAACCCCTCAGTCACTTCGTGACAGCTCCCCTCCCAAGAGTGGAGCAGCTGAAATGACATACTAAATTGAAATATAAACTAAAGCTCCTCCC
>CALCEC010000065.1 GCA_937900095.1 uncultured Bacteroidales bacterium
GTGCAATAATTTTGCATTGTGCTCATAAAAATCCACACCTTTTTGCTACTGAACCAAAATCACTTTTTATGCTCCGAGAACCGTTGTTTCTTGCAAAAAAAAGAGGAAAACGGGCAGAGATAACCGTTTTCCTCAAGGCTGCAATGTGAAAGGAGTTTCATAAAGCAGCCATTTGTCTAATGTCCTCACGCTTTTATGTCAAGGTCATTGCTGTAGTATTTGAAAAAGTCGTGGTTCAATATTGAAGATATCTTGACAAGCAGTGCTGTGTCTATACTTTCGCGTTTGAATATGCTGTATACATTGGTGCGGTCACAACACAACTGTTTAGAAAACCACGATACAGAAAGCCCCATTTCGTCAAATTTATCTTTAATTATGCTTCCAATATGAATCATAGCTCAATTATTAGTTTTGTGATCAATTTATGTAATCTGCACAAAATTAAGGAATTGCTCTATTCTATCAAACCATTTAATGTTATTATATTTCTACAACGTGTTGAGGGATAGGTAAATATGTCTTTTGTGATATTGTTCATCAAGCTCATCTGTATGCCCAGAGAGTGGTGTAGAATGGTTTCTCTCTAATCTCAGAGAGCCAAAAAAATGAAGTCATGTATCTGTTATAATAGCTTTTCCTTCTTGTGGCTCGGCATAGAATGCTCGCATTCTATGCTTTTGTATTACAATGTCTGTTGCGTTTTATCGGACTTCCGGGTCATAAACAGCTCTTCTTATCCAAGCTCTCTAAAAAAAATGGGTGGCCCATTTAACTTTTGGGTCACCCACTCTTGTTGTACTGATTGTCCTATTAATAGATATCCTCAGGTTTGCTTGGGTCTGAAAGGATGCTTGTAGGAACAAGCTCGATGAAATCCTGATTAAACTGTTTTGTTGCCTCCTTGTCGCTCACGTCCTTGAAACGCATCCAGTGGTCACCCTTGTTAAGGCGGTATGTGCCGACAATCTTACGGAGTGGCTGTTCGCTCTCTCTCATTGTTTTTTCATCACTCATAACAATGCTGTGTGGACCCTTCATGTAACCGCGGTTACGCATAGCTTTGTCATTTTCTCTGATTTCCTCATCGGAAAGTCCTGTGTCGGCAACCCAACCAATTATATTGTCTGTATCAGCGTTCCATCTCATATCTACAGGGATACCTGCAATCTTGCCGTCGACATAGAACTGGCATACACCGCGGTAGTAACCTTTAGCGTAGCCGAAACGGATTTCGTAGTCGCCCTCGGGCACGTGAGGAAGACGGTATTTGAAGTCGTATATACCCTCTACAAGGAACTCGTCACCCTGATAGTTGGCATATGAGTTACTCCATGTCTGGTGAGGACGGAAATAGAATACCTTTGTGTCGTTGTTGTTTACGATGAAGCCTTTGCAGAAGCCCTCCGGTATGTATGTTACCTTTGTATCAGGTGTCTGAAGATCCCATCGTACGCTGTTGTTGGTGAACTCGGGGAATAGGGCAGAAACGTCCAAACGGATTCTCTCATTCAGCACGTTTCCAGCCATTTCATTCTCATCGTAGATGATGATGCGGTCAATTGTATGGATGATACCGTTGAGGGCATTCTGGTCAAAATCGGCCAGCTCCGGGTATTTGTTCTTTGCTGTCTGTGCCTTCTCTACGATAACGTTGATGTGTCCTGCCATTTTGGGGTCAAGAACCTTGGTACCCTTGTCCTGTGCATAGTTGATAACAATCTCCTGCTTGAGAGCATCGTTTGTGTAAGGCTTTGTGACCTTCAGTATCGTGTAAGGAAGCATTGTCCCGTAGTATTCGTAGCTATCGAATTTCTGGCTTAAGTTTTGTACAGAAGTATAGCCCATATTATCATAGTTCTCCATGATGAATCCGCCGGGGCCTGTTGAAGATGAGTAGAGCAACTGACGGTCTATGATGTGATAGAGTATGAACTTGTGGAGTGCATTCTCAGGGTTCTTGTAGTCACCCTGCGCCTCTGTGCCATAGTACTTCTCGGCGAATGCAGCCAACTCGTCGAGTGTGGTAATGCCATATTCGTTGTATAGCGCATCCGGTTCAATGAGAACTGTGTAACGCTGTTTCTTTTCAACAGGGTATGGTGATTTTGATGCCTCTGTACCCAAAAGTGGGCCGGTAATTGTATTGTCATAGTCCGGGTCAAGCTCATAAATCTTCAACAGTGAGTCGATACCTGTTGCCAATACAGCCTCATTGAACAGACCGAAAGCCTTTTTCTGTGATTCGATAAGCTCATTCAACAGCTTGTTCGAAGGGTTGAGCACACCGTTGACAACCTGGACATATCCGTTCTCCTTCTCAAGGTCCTGCTCAATGATTAGCGCACTGTTATTGAGCTTGGGGAACACGCGGCCATCGTCGTCGGTAATCCATTCTACAGTCGTAAAGCGACGGTTCATTGTGTTCATGGGGAACGCACCTTCGTTGATGTCTGTAGTCAGGTAGCCCATCTCAATGATGTGGTTCTTGGCAATCTCTGTGGCCATACTGTCTGTAAGGTCCTCGATGTATGGCGAGAAGATACCGGTTCTTTCTCCTTGGTTGTACAGGTCATACTGTGCTTTAAGGAATGTGTCCACAGCTTCGTTTGTGGGGGCAAAGCAAGTGTAGGAACCATATGTTGAGAGTGTCTCCAACAGGGTTCCTGATGACTTTTTACCGATTCTTGCTTTGCTGAGGATTTGTGTAAAGCTGCTGAATCTCTCGGGATTGTTCTCCAGATAGGTTGCAATCAGCTCACCCTTGAAAGTGAAACGGCTGCTTTGGTCAATGTCGTCGTCGCAGGCAGTAAAGAATCCTGCAGATACAGTTGCTGCAACTGCAAAAGCTAAGGCTCTAAGCCATTTTCTGGTTTTGTGGTTCATATTGGTTGGTTTTTTGATTATTGTTCTGTCTTGATATTCTTGCATAGTTCCGAAAACATGCCAGGGCTTGTGTCTGACGGCATTGTCCAGCCCGGTGCTCCCAGGTTGCAGCTTCCGGTACGTGGACCGTCGGGCATACATGAGCGTTTGAACTGTTGTGTAAAGAAGCGCCAGATGAATGTTGTGAGCCACTTTTTGATTACGCTGTCACTGTACTTCCCGTCAAATGCTTTCTGTGCAAGGAAAAAAATCTTCTCCGGAGAGTTTCCATTGCGCACGAAGTTGTATAGGAAGAAGTCATGCAGTTCGTATGGGCCCACAAGGTCTTCGGTCTTCTGTTTGATATTGCCGTTCTCATCGGCCGGGACAAGCTCCGGAGATATCGGGGTGTCCACTATGTCAAGCAGTGTCTTGCGGCACGTCTCGTCTTTGTAACCCGATGCTATCTTGCGTACAATGTGCTGCATTAGTGTTTTGGGCACAGATGCGTTCACTCCGTACATGCTCATGTGGTCACCGTTGTATGTCGCCCATCCTAATGCCAGCTCCGAAAGGTCTCCTGTACCTACGACAATACCATTCAGACTGTTGGCAATGTCCATGAGAATTTGCGTGCGTTCGCGTGCCTGTGAGTTTTCGAATGTCGTATCATGGACATTGACATCGTGATTAATGTCCTTGAAATGCTGGATGCAGGCATCCTTTATGGAAATCTCCTTTATCGTGGTTCCCAATGCTTTCATCAGGTTGATCGCATTAGTGTATGTGCGGTCTGTCGTACCGAATCCGGGCATCGTGACTGCGATGATGTCGCAGTGGGGTTTTCCGATTATATCAAAGGCCTTTGCTGTGACAAGCAATGCGAGTGTGGAGTCCAGTCCTCCGGAAACACCTATTACTGCTGTCTTTGAGTGTGTATGCTCCATCCTTCGTGCAAGTGCTGTAGCCTGTATCATGAAGATATCGTTGTATCTCTCATCGTCTTTTGCTATGAATGGGTGGGGGGCAATGTCGCGTGTGAGTGTTGTACTTTCGCTTGCTCTCTGTCTTATATATATATAAGGTATATCCTTGTTCTGTGCAAAAGATTTGTCGGTCAACCGCTCTTTACGTACCTTCTCTATGTCGATTTCTGTAATTGTCAGGTGGCTAACGGTATTGAAACGTCCTGCCTCGGCAATTATCATTCCACATTCGGCAATGGCCGAGTAACCGGAATATACGGCGTTGCTTGTCGATTCCCCCCAGCCGCTGTTGGTAAACATGTATCCGCTCTTGTAGCGGGAGCTTTGCTGGGTAATAGCTGACTTGAGCCAATCGATCAGGCCTACCTCCTCGCACCATGATGCAGGGTTGAGGATAATGTCAGCTCCGGAGACAGCCAGAAGAGCGCCTGTGGGTATAGGTGATGCCGATTCGTTGCCTATCTCTATTCCGAAACTGAATGTGTCGGTCTTGAAGAGTGTTGTACTTTCAATAGGTGCTGTTCGCCCGCAGATGTTCACCTTGCTTTCACGTGGCAAGTTCTTGCCGCTTGTGAACCAGCGTGTTTCTTGCGATGTGAGTCTGTTCTTTGCAACTATTCCGACTATTTCCCCTTTGTGGACAGCTATGGCACAGTTGTACAGTGAGTTGTTGTGCATGACCGGAGCCCCGAATACGACAATTGTGTTGTGGTGTGCTGTGGAACGTGCAATGGTGTCTGCGGCTTTGTTGCATTCTGCAATGAAGTAAGGTTGGCAGAATAGGTCACCGCAATTGCATGATGTGAGGCAGAGCTCGGGCAAAAGGAGTATTTCGATGCCTCTTTCCGCAGCATCGTCAATAAGCGTAATAATGCTATTTGCATTATAGTGGCAATCTCCAACGTTTATTGTGGGGACTGCAACGGCTGTCTTTACAAATCCGTACTTCATTTTGGCTTTTGTGGTATACTCACTTCTGCAAAAGTATAAATTATTGTTGTATTAAACGAATTTTAAAGAAAAAGTTTCTCCTTAATATAATAAAAAAGACGCCATAAGGCGTCTTTTTTATTGGTGGAATGGAATTTCCTTAATTCTGGTCCTCTGGTTTTGTCGGGTCGGACAATACGGAAATAGGTACAATCTCCAAGTAGTCCTGAGAAAGCTCATTGTAGTTGCCGGCTTCTCTGACGTCTTTAAAACGTAACCAGTGGTCTATACCGTTGTCAAGACGGAATGTTCCTACTATTCTGCGTATTGCTTTCTCTGTTACACGCATGCTTTGCTTTTCTGATGTCAGATGAACGCTCGCAGGTCCTTTCATCCAACCGCGGTTACGCATGGCTTTGTCGTTCTCCTCAATTTCCTCTTTTTCCATATTTGATTCGTCGAACCAGCCGATTATTTCTTTTGTTTCTTCTCCTTCTCGCATATCCACTGGGATACCGCAGATTTTGTTGTCAACATAGAATTGTGCAATGCCTCGTGCATCCGACTGATTGAATCCAAAACGTATTTCGTAGTTGCCGGAAGGTACATGGGGAATTCTGTATTCGAAGTCATACTTTCCTGATACCATTATTTCATCACCCATGTAGGTTGAATAACCCTCCAATCCTGTTTTGTGTGGGCGGAGATAATAGATGTTTGTTTGGTTGTTGCGATGTTTGAGGCGGGTGCAGAAATGCTCCGGGATGTACACTTTGTCTCCTGCTGTGACGTCTACTTCAGGTGACCAGCGGACACCGTTGTTCGTGAGTTCCGGGAAGATGGATGAGGCGTCCCAACGCATGCGCTCCTTGAGGATATTGCCGGCCATCTCTTCTTCATTGTAAATGAGAATACGGTCAATGGTATGTATGATACCGTTGATGGCGTTCTGGTCAAAGTTCTCCAAACCGGGGCGCATCTTTGTTATACGTGATGGTTCAACTACAACATTGATGTGGTTTTTCATATTGGGATTCTTGCAAAGTGTACCATCCTCTTGTGAATAGTTGATGATGATTTGTTTGCTAAGGGTACTTGGTTCGGAGTTGCCGTAAGGCATGTATGTGCTTGTGTTTGTGAAAGGCTTTGTTACCTTTATCATAGTGTATGGCAACATTGTCTCGAAATAATCATAACGGTCATATGTCGTTGGAAGGTTTACCTCGGAATTGAAACCCTTCCACTCGTAGCCCTCCATCAAGAAGCCGCCGGGGCCCGTTGATGAGCTGTAAAGGAGCTGTCGGTCTATGATGTGGTAAAGGATAAACTTGTATAGCGGGTTCTTGGGGTTGCTGTAGTCACCCAAAGCCTCTGTTCCGTACCATTCTGAAGCAAGCTCCTCAAGAGCGTCGATGGTTGTTATAGAGATGCCCAGATGGTTCTTTGAGGGGTCGGCAAGCAGATCATTGCTCTCTACGAGCAGTGTGTAGCGCTGTTTGTGCTCTTCTGGGTAGTGCGGGTTGCCCGGCTTGTTCGAGAACGAGGGACCGAGCAGTGTGTTGTCGTAATCAGGATCTATCTCATATGTGCTTAGCAGTTTGTCAAGGCCTGTTGCCTGAATTGCTGATGTGAATAGTGAGAATGATGGCTGTTCACCCAAAAGTTCATGGATATTGCTGCTTGATGGGTTGAGTACGGCATCTATTACTTGTACATAACCGTTCTCTTTTTCCAAATCCTGATCGATGATGCGTGAACTGTTGTTGAGCAATGGGAAAACTCGTCCTGTTTCATCGGTAATCCATTCTACTGTAGTTATACGGCGGTTCATCGTGACTTTCGGGAAAGCTCCTTCGTTTATGTCGGTTGTCATGTAACCCATTTCGATAATATGGTTCTTTGCAATTTCTGTAGCCATACTATCTGTGATGTCCTCTATGTACGGGGAAGTGATGCCTGTCCTGTAAATCTGTACTGATGGGTCAAGCTTGTTGTTCTCGACACTCTCGGTGTATTTGTCGTATTCATTCTGAAGATACTCTTCAATGGCTCTGTTTGTCGGCGCGAAGCATGTGTATGAACCGTATGTAGATAGGGTTTTCAACATGTTTCCGGAATACTGCTTGCCTATCTTGGCTTTGCTGAGGATGGTGCAGAAGTTGCTGAATGTTTCCGGGTTGTTCTCGAGGTAGTTCGTTATCAACTCTCCTTTGAAGGTGAAACGGTTCTCGTCACCAACCTCATCGTCACAGCTTATGAATGCTGCGCCGGAGAATAGTGCCATGGCTGCCAAAGCCCACACCTTGATTTTCTTTTCGAAAGGTTTTTTCATATTCTTTAAGTATTATAAGTTTTGATTGTTTTAACAAAATAAGTTAATTTTTTAATAATTTATATTATTAATTCTCCAAATTTACACATTATTTCCCAAAATGCAAATAATTTGTCCTTTATTTTCTGCCTAACATGCTTTTATTGTTCGTTTTTAGTGGGTAAAATGGATGAAGACGCTCCGGATTTGTGGATTTAAAGGCTTTTTACAATTTTTAACTATGAGTTTCTGAAATTTTTCCTTAAAACATTTGTATGAAATAATAAAATGGTTGTATATTTGCAATGGTTTCAGAAATGAAATCCAAAATGATGAAAAACATAGAATATATTAACGGCTTAAAAAATTATAGAATTATGAAAAAGTACATTTGTTCAGTATG
>CALCEC010000066.1 GCA_937900095.1 uncultured Bacteroidales bacterium
GATGACACCATCGCAGTAGATATTTGTATCAATGGACAACTCCTATATTATTGCCAATTTTTATAGGTCTTTCATTCTTTTCGAAAGAAATTTAAACAGTTTCTTAAATCAAACCACGTGTGCGGAGCAGGGCATCCGGATTGGCGTCTGCACCACGGAACTTACGATACTCGCGCATCGGGTCTTTGCTGCCGCCCATCTCAAGGAGGTTCTTGAACGCTGCTGCTGTAGCAGGGTCGAATACACCCTTCTCCTTGAAGAGTTCGAAGGCATCGCAGTCGAGCACCTCGGCCCACAGGTATGCATAATAACCTACTGCATAACCGCCGCCGAATACGTGCGCGAAGTTGGTGCTGCGGTAACGGTACTCAATCTCGGGGATGAAGCCGAGCTCCTGACGAAGCTCTTTCTCGAACTCATTGCAGTCGAAGTTGCTGTAATCCTCAATGAGGTGCATCTTCATGTCGAGCAAAGCAGCAGCTACAAGCTCTGTAGTCTCGAAGCCGAGGTTGAAGTATGCGCTCTGCTGCATCTTATCGATAAGTTCTGCAGGAATGGGCTCGCCAGTCTTGTAGTGCTTTGCGAATGTAGGCATTACCTCGGGGTGTACCGCCCACTTCTCGTTGACCTGTGAGAAGAGCTCTACAAAGTCATGCTTTACGTTCGTTCCGCTAACGCTGGGGTAGTGTGTCTGTGTGAGCATGCCGTGGAGCGCGTGGCCGAACTCGTGGAACAGTGTGCGTGTCTCGTCGATGTTGAGCAGTGCTGGTGTGTCGCCCTGTGGAGCTGTGAAGTTGCATACGTTGACAACCATCGGACGTACATTCTCGCCGCAGATGTTGCGCTGGTTCACGAAGTTTGTCATCCATGCTCCCTGACGCTTTGTGGCGCGTGGGAAGAAGTCGGTGTAGAACACGCTCAAGTGGTTGCCCTCGCTGTCAAGAACCTCGTAGGTGCTTACCTCGGGGTGATATACGGGAATGTCGTTACGCTTCACGAACTTGACGCCATAGAGCTTTGTGGCGCAGTCGAATGCTCCCTGCAACACGTTCTCGAGCTTGAAGTATGGTGTTATAACCTCGTCGTTGAGCGCATATTTCTCCTTGCGGAGCTTCTCGGTGTAGTAGAACCAGTCCCAGCCCTCGATCTTGATGCCGGCACCTTCGCGGTCGGCAATCTTCTGCAACTCGGCACGCTCCTCTGCTGCACGCTTCACTGCAGGCTCCCATATCTTTTTCAGCAGGTCAAGCGCCGCCTCGGGTTTCTTTGCCATCTTCTCGTCGAGTACAAAGTGTGCGAAGCTCTCAAAGCCAAGGAGCTTTGCCTTCTGCTGGCGTAACTGTAGAATCTCCTTTATAATGGCCTTGTTGTCGTTCTGGTTGTTGTTGTCGCCGCGACCGTAGTACGCCTTGTACACCTTCTCGCGCAGTGCACGGTTGTCGGCATACTGCAGGAACGGTATGCAGCTGGGCTTGTCGAGCGTGAACACCCAGCTGCCGTCCTCGGCTGCAGCTGCGTCAATGACACCCTGTGGCAGGCCTGCAAGGTCGGCCTTGTCGGTGATGACAAGCTTGAACGCCTTGTTGTCGGCAAGCAGGTTACTGCTGAACTTTATCTGTGCAAGGCCAAGCTTTGTATCAATGTCGAGCAGGGTTGCCTTGTCCTCCTCGTTGAGGAGTGCACCGCCACGTACAAACGACTGGTAATAGTTGTCGAGCACAATCATCTGCTCCTCGTCAAGGCCCAGATTCTCGCGATTGTCATAAAGCGTGCGGATGCGCCCGAACAGTGTGTCGTTCATATATATGTATCCGCTGAGCTCAGTGAGCTTTGGAGTCACATACTCCTCAATCTCGGTCATCTGCGGTGTGTTCTCGCTCTCGTTGAGGTTGAAGAAGATTGAGCTCACCTTGTCAAGGCTCTTTCCGCTGAGCTCCAGCGCGTCGATGGTGTTGGCGTATGTGGGCTCGTCGGTGTTCTCGATAATTGCCTTGATGTCGGCACGCTTCTCGGCCAGTCCGTAGTCGAACGCCTCCTTGTAGTCCTCGATCTTGAACTTGTCAAACTCCGGTGCGCCGAATGGAGCCTTGCTCTCGGCAAGGATGGTGTTGTCGCTCGCGGGTGCAGAACCCTTACCGGGGCTGCATGCAGTCATACCTATCATAATTGATAATGCAAAAAGTGAATAATAAATTTTTTTCATCGTATTTTGTCTTTTGGTTTATTCTGTGATGTTTGCGAAGGTACGAATAAACGTGCAAAAGTACATATAAAGAAGTGAAATAAATTTAGAAGTGTAACAGATTCCTGCATAAGGAACAACAAGTCACATGGTTTAGATGCTTCGCTCCGCTCCAGCATGACAGTACTATGATTACCCTTGTTGCTTTTGTCATTCTATATTTGCACAGTCATTGAGTCGTTTGCTTTTCGCAACCCAAACGTCATAAGTTAAACTCCTCCTCTGCCTGAGGGGAGGTGCCAGTTTACTGGCGGAGGG
>CALCEC010000067.1 GCA_937900095.1 uncultured Bacteroidales bacterium
TTTAAGTGATTCCGAAGCGATTCGAACGCTTGACCCACGCCTTAGAAGGGCGTTGCTCTATCCAGCTGAGCTACGGAACCGACCTTTAATATTGGAAAATCGGATGTATATGTCCCTATTTCCGCGTGCAAAGATAGTGCGTTTCTTTGGTTGTGCCAAAGATTTTACGGCTTTTTTCTCGTATGATGCCAAAAGATACTGATTTTTCTGTTGCAGAAATACAGAGTTCTGTTCTTATGTTACTCTCTTATCTCGTTAATGAGTCTCTTGAGTGATGGTACTGTTATCTCCTTACGGTGTAGCTCGATATAACCATCATCCTGCAGCTCATTGAGGGCCTTGGAAATGTTCAGGCGTGTCTCGCAAAGCAACGTGGCAAGGCGCTCCATCTTTATCTGTACACGCTTTGTACCGTTAATGCTGTTGCAGCGCATACCGATGAACTGTGCTATACGTCCTTTTATGCTTGCGGGAGTGTAGCTCCATATTGCATAACTCTGCATCTGTGCCCTGCGGCTGATGAGGTTCAGTAAATTTATGGTAAATATCTGGTATTTTGAGAATTCACTGAACAGATATTTCTTGTCGATCACAAGGGTTGTGCAATTGCCCATTGCAGTGTAGTTGCGCTTGTAGGTGGTATCGTGTCCGAACAGGGAATAAGGCTCTATGGCAAGCGGAGCCTGGATCTCCTCGGTCAGGGAGTACGTGTTGTCAGGAGCGGTAACTCTGGAGAGGACCTTTCCTTTTGTAACTATGATGAATTTGTCACACTCTTCACCGATGCGGCAAATAGTCTCTCCGTCATTGTAGCTGAAGAACTCTATTGTGACTTTGTCGAGAATTGCAGTTATTTCGTCCTTACTCATACCTTGAAAGTATGGTAATTGTAAAAGATTTTCGTACATCTTACATAAGCTTTATTCATTTATAACTGATATTGAAGCCGATTAGTGTGTGCTGTTTCGTTTTTTTTGTTTTTTTAACCTTGGTTGGATTTTATAGCAGTATTTATGTACTTTGGGGCTTCATGTCTATTCCCGTTTTTTTTTTGCCCATTGATTTTTATGGGTAAAGAGCTATTTTTATTAAATAAAACTATCTTTTTAAAAATATTCTATTTATATTAGCGACATATAACGGGTAGGGTATATTGTGCTCTTTCCTGGATGTTGTTGATATCTATTTTTTTAATTTTATAATATGAAAAAAAGACATTTGTTATCATTCGCTATTGCTCTGTTATCGACAGGCGCGATGGCGCAGAGTTTTCCCTCACACGAGATGTATGTGAAGGATGGTAGGCCCGAAAACATAGTGAGTGCCTTGGATAAGTGGGAACCTGGCAAACCATGGAATGGTGATGCCAGTTACGTTGACGAGAACTTCTGGATCTCCCGTGTTCCATTGAAGGACCGTTTCCGTCCGGGTGACCATGCTAACGATAATCTTAATGATGAAAACAATAAGAATTTCTGTTGGATGGCTCCTACCGGTGAAATGAGTAAGAAGTGGGGTGCTTTGCCACGTTATAACTTCGATGCCGACAATTTCAACATGTGGCAGTACCTTGATATCCACTCAAACTGGACCAATGGCTTCTGGAGAGTTCCCGGTGCATTCAATGACGTTGCACACAAGAACGGTGTAAAGACCGGTTGTACATACTTCATCGATTGGGGTGCCGGTGTGAACCAGATGGATGAGCCCGGTAAGACACTCTATGAACTTGCTACTCCTGGTACAAACTCTTACGGTGATAAGTACAAGTACTCCCGCAAGCTCATTCAGTTCCTGAAATATTACGGTATCGATGGCCTTTGCTTCAATCCGGAAGGTTATTGGGGCTATACAGTGTACAGCCGTTTCATTCCGTTCCTGGCTGAGTGTCACAAGATTGCCAAGGAACTAAATCATCCTTTCCATGTGGACTGGTATGCATTTGTTACAAATACTGGCCAGTTGAATGATAATGGCTGTAGGCTTACGACCAATAACAACAATTGGTTCCATCATGCGGCGACAGACCAGCCGGTAACTGATGTGTACTTCCTCAACTATAACTGGACCGAGTCTGGTCTTAAGGAGAGTGTGAATACTGCCAGGAGTCATGGCCGTTCAACATTCGACGTTTATGCCGGCTTTGATATGCAGGGCCGTGGTTATGGAAAGAACGGTAATGCCGGTTGGAGTGCTTTGATGCGTCAGCCTGTCAGCATCGTTGTTTGGGGTGCTCATGACCGCAATCAGCTTTATATCTCTTCTACAGAGGGCGGCCAGAGCGACTATGCTGTGCAGAATGAATACCAGAAGAAACAGGAGATGCTGTTCTCAGGCGGTAACCGTAACGTCCTCAATATGCCTGCTCTGACAGACGCAAACGTAACTTCTTCTTTCAGCGACCTCCAGGATTGGCACGGTTATGCTACAGCTGTTATCGAGCGCTCGACACTCGATGAGCTTCCATTCGTGACACGTTTCAACCTCGGTAACGGCCGTTTCTTCAACAAGGATGGTGTTACTACATGGAGCCACAAGTGGTACAACTACGGTATGCAGGATTTGCTTCCTACATGGCGCTGGTGGATTGACAACGGTGACGGCAAGACTGTTCCTGCCGATGCTGTCGCTCTTGACTTTACATATGATGATGCTTGGTTCGCCGGCTCTTGTTTGAAATTGCACGGTGCCACAAAGCGTTCCGATGTACGTATGTTCGCTACAAAGTGGAACGTGGCTGCTGCTGATGACGAGTTCCGTCTCGTGTTCAAGCCAAAGGCTGCGGCTGCCGGCTTTGAGCTGATGGTTGCCAAGGAGAACGGTGAGAACAACTTCGTATATGTTCCTGTTACTGGCGACATAAAGGCCGGTGAGTGGAACGAGGTTGTGATCAAGGCTTCTGAGGCCGGTCTTGTTGCCGGTGACGTTATCGGTTGCGTAGGTCTTTCTGTAAAGGATACTGATGCTGCATACGAGGTTCTCTTGGGTGAGTTCGCATTTGTGCCTGCAGGCTTCAATGAGCAACCAGAGACACCGACAATCACTCATGCCGAGGTTATGAAGCGTTACTACAACCGTGCTGATATCAAGGTTGTGTTCAATATGCCTACTCCTGCAACACGCGCTGCCGAGTATGAGGGTTGCCCCGTTTATAATGAAGAAGTAGGTGCTTGGTACTATGAGATTTATGTAAAACAGGAGGGTCAGGAGACTCTTCTTACAACAACAACCTCATGGGCTGCTTATGTGGTTGACGCTACTCTTATCCCACAGGTTGAGACATTGCAGATTGGTGTACGTGCAGTAGGTAAGGACGGACGTACAATGGGCAATATCGTATGGAGCGAGGAGATTGAGGAGCCTTTGACAATGATTGAGACTCTTACGGTTGACAAGGATGTCATTAAGCCTAACGAGGAGTTCACAATCGGTTTTGAGGATCCTAACCATCCTGTTGCAGACATCAAGATTTACAATGCAATGACAAATGAGTTGGCAGCAAGCGCAAATGGTGTTCTCACAATGAAGGCATCTCTCCCTGCGGTGGGTAGCTATGATGTTGAGGTGACAACGAATGGCGAGACATTGATGAACCGTTCACTCATTCTCGTTACTCCAGAAGAAACAGGTCGTCTGCCATATATCGGTAGTATCGAGGCAGACAAGACAGAGGTAGATGGTGGTCAGGATGTCGACTTTACAGCCGAGATTTCTGATGGTACAACATTTGCCGGTACTCCTTGTACGGTGTCACAGTCCCTTTACATGAGTGAGCCTTACCAGTTCACTGTTGATGCCGCTATCATGAGCGAGTATACAAATACTTCATTCGCGCTCTGGTTCAAGGTAGAGAAGTTTGAGCATGCGTCATTGGGTACCCTGCTCATGACAAAGGTTAACCGTAATTGCAACAATGGTTCTTGGACTGATAATGTTTGGGGTGAGATGTGGACAGCCATACGTCCTGCCGGTTATGCAAAGAACAATAATATCGGTCGTGATAATGCTGAAAATGAGTTGTCTCTATCAACTGATGCACCTCGTGCGGGTACACCGAACTACGAGCACAACAATGATGTCGATATCCTTTCTGATGGCTACAGCCTGATGCCTGGTGTTTGGTATCACGTTTGTGCTGTCAAATCGGGTAAGGAGTTGGCACTTTATCTCAATGGCAAGTTGATTGCAAGCGGAACTTCACGCGGTAAGGGTCCGTATAACTGGAACGGTGCAAAATTCTATGTCGGTGGTTCGATGACTAACCTTGCAAGCTTGACAGGTTGGGTTGATGAGGTCCAGATATGGAGCAAGGCGCTTACAGAGGCTGAGGTTAAGGAGGCAATGAGAGGCTATTCTTCAGCACCTGCAAACCTTGAGGGTTATTTTACATTCGAGGAGCAGAAGACCGACAGTGAGGGTTATATCTACTTCCCCAATACCGGTAAGAATGCTGCAGCTGTCCCCGGCGGATACATGACAACCGGTAAGGAGGAGAATGGTAGAACTACAGATTACAAGCAGAACCAGTTGACAACAACTCTTGGTGTACCAATGCTGACAGGAAGCTTCCCGATCAAGTACGAATCTTCCAAGTGGTTGGTTGACGGTGCCCGCCTGAATGCATCTACAGCTACCACAGCAAATGCTACATACACCGGTGCTGCAGGCAAATACCCGGTAACTCTTGTTGCTACAAACTCTTGGGGTTCTGTTACAAAGACTATCTCTGACTACATCGTGATTACTTCTATCGATGATGTGGACGCTGAGGGTGGCTACATGGTTTATCCTAAGCCTTTCGAGGGCACTGCAAACGTGCTCTTCGCCGAGGATGGTCTCTTCGAGGTAGCAGTGTTCGCGGCTGACGGCAAGCTTGTCGCTAATGATGCATTCGAGGTTCGCGCAGGCGAGCTCCGCGAGGTTTCTTTAGCCGATGCAAACAGCGGTGTATATGTTGTCGTTATCCTCAAGGAGGGTAAGGCTATCCGCTCATTCAAGATTGTAAAGTGATCTTAGTTGTCCTATAACTGATTGCGGGGCTGCCTCAAAGGCGGCCCCGCTTCTTGTATATAATTATATAATATGTCCGTGCGGATAACAACCGTTGATCTCCTGTTTTTGTCCTAAAAGGAAAGTCATTACAAAATTTAGCCTACTTATTTTGCTATTGAGCCGAACTTGCATTAACTTCGCGTTGTAATATGGCGCATTGTATATGTGCATTTTGCTATGCAGGAACGTAGAGAAAAATATGATATGTTGGCGGTTGTGGGCCCGACGGCCTGCGGCAAGACTTCGTTGGCGGTGGACCTCGCGCTTTCCATTGATGGAGCCGAGATAATAAGCGCCGACAGCCGTCAGGTGTATCGTGGCATGGATATAGGTACCGGTAAGGATCTTGCGGAGTATACCCGTGGGGATGTTACAGTGCCTTCGCATCTGCTTGATATTGTCGATGCCGGCGAGAAATACAATCTTTTTGAGTTCCAGCGCGATTTTCTCAAGGCATATGAAGATATAAAGGCACGCGGTGCATTCCCGGTGATGTGCGGTGGAAGCGGACTATATGTTGAGTCTGTACTGCGCGGTTACCGCCTGCTGCCGGTACCGGAAAATCCTTCATTGCGTGCAAGGCTAGAGGAGAAAACACTTGATGAACTTACGGCAATCCTTGCAGGGTACAAGAGTTTGCATAACAATACTGATACCGACAGCAAGAAACGTGCTATACGTGCCATCGAGATTGAGGAGTATTATCTTTCGCGGCCTGTTGAGGAGCGATCTTTTCCCCCAATTAATGCATTGGTAGTCGGCGTCTCTGTAGACCGTGATGTACGTCGTGAAAGGATAAGCCGCCGTTTGCGTGAGCGTCTTAAAGAGGGTATGGTGGATGAGGTGCGTGCCTTGCTTGATAACGGCCTTGAGCCTGAACAACTTATATACTATGGTCTTGAGTACAAATATCTGACACTTTACCTTACAGGGGTGTTGGGGTATGATGATATGGTGCGTGGCTTGGAGATTGCAATACACCAGTTCGCCAAACGCCAGATGACATGGTTCCGTGGCATGGAAAAACGTGGTGTCGATATAAAGTGGGTTGATGCGTCGCTTGGACGTGGGATGCTGGTTGAACAGATAAAAGGGATGCTGTATGATTGAGAATGTGAGTAGGAACAGACATCGTTGGGGTATAATTTATGCACCAAAAGTAGGTGCGTTGCGCCCTATGAAAATGTGGCGCGAAATACGCGAGTATCTTGCCGAAAAGGGTGTCGAGTATGATTTCATACAATCGGAGAACTTTGATTCCATAGAGCGTCAGGCACGTATGTTTGCCGACAATGGCTATGGAACAATTGCAATTGCCGGTGGTGACGGAGTTTTGCAGGATGCCATTAACGGTATTATGTCGTCTCCTAACCGTGATTCGGTGGCTATGGGTGTAATTCCATACGGTATCGCCAACGATTATGCCGGTTATTGGGGAATGGCTGTCGATGATTACAAGGCAGCCATTGACAGTATCATGACGCGCCGTCTGCGCAAGGTGGATGTGGGATGTTGTATCTACAATGAAGACGGTGAGGTGAAGAAACGCTATTTCCTGAATGTCCTCAACATTGGCGTGTCAGCGTATATCGTGGAGCTTGCGAACAAGAAGAGGACTTTCTTTGCGAAAATAGCCTACCGTGTGTTGGGCGTGTTGCATCTTCTTACTCACCGGCAGAACTTCCACATGAGGTTCAGGCTGAACAGCCAGACTGTAGACAAGAAGTTTATGATGCTTTTTGTAGGCAACTCGCGTGGTTATGGAATGACTCCGAGTGCTGTGCCATATAATGGCTGGCTTGATGTCTCGGCTATCAGAATGCCTAAATTCCTGGGTGTCCTTGAGGGATTGCACATGCTCATGCGCCGCAGGATACTCAACTTCAAACTGGTTGAACCGTTCCGCTCAACGGATATAATGATAGAGGATGTGGGCGGTGCCGGCATCGGCATTGACGGACGTCCGTTCAAACCGACATTTCCGCTTCATGTGGTAGTTGAAGCTGAAGCGCTTAATTTGATAATTCCTTCAAAAATAAATAAAAGATTATGACTATCAGAGAATTGACATCCACAGAGAATTTCTTTCTTCTTGCCGGTCCTTGTGTTATCGAGGGTGAGGAGATGGCAATGAGAATTGCGGAGCGTATTGTCGCTATGACAGCGGACAGGAATATCCCTTACGTATTCAAGGGTTCATACCGCAAGGCTAACCGTTCCCGTCTTGACTCGTTTACAGGTATCGGTGATGAGAATGCTTTGCGTGTTCTGCGCAGGGTGCGTGAGACATTCAACATCCCTGTCGTTACTGATATCCACTCGGCGGAAGAGGCTGAGATGGCTGCGGAGTATGTCGACATTCTTCAAATACCTGCATTCCTGTGTCGCCAGACCGACCTGCTTGTCGCGGCAGCAAAGACCGGCCGAATCGTGAATATCAAGAAAGGACAGTTCCTCTCTCCCGAGGCAATGAAGTTCGCTGCAGAGAAGGTCGTGTCCGAGGGTGGTGCGGGCAATGTCATGCTTACTGAACGCGGTACCACATTCGGATATCAGGATCTTGTGGTCGACTTCCGTGGTATTCCGCAGATGCGTACATTCGGCTATCCTGTGGTTATGGATATAACGCACTCGTTGCAGCAGCCAAACCAGACTGCTGGTGTCACAGGAGGTATGCCGCAGATGATTGAGACCATAGCCAAGGCTGCAATTGCGGTAGGTGCTGACGGCCTATTCATCGAGACCCACGAGAATCCGCAGATAGCCAAGAGCGACGGTGCCAACATGTTGCGTCTAGACCTTCTGGAAGGACTTCTTGACCGTCTGCTCAAGGTGAGGGCTGCGGTAAGGTAAAGGTTTCATGTTTCATGACAGAAAACAGAGGTGGACAAAATGTTTTTTAGTCGCCTCTGTTTGATGACAATGAGGTTCATCTTGCTTTACATATTTGCATCGTTGCTTCCGCTGCCATTGCCGGCAGTCGAACGCGACACTACGGCCACAGCGCTTGTGGAGAGCCTTTCCCACAGTGTGGCCGTTGATGATGTGAGCGGTGTCGAGGGCGTTGTTTATATCAGGCAAAAGGTGGAGGTGGAGAAGAAGAATCTCTTTGTCAACCACTTTCCGGATATGACCCGCTTCGATAAGGATGAGAACAGCTACCTTTCGGAGTATCTCTACAACTTCAGTTCTCTTTATGGCAAGCTGCCTGAGTTGCAGCTACTCTCTTATCAAACGACCCATAGGCATGGGAAAGGTGAAATGGACAGGGTGCTCTCTTTTATGACTCCTATGTTTTATGGTGAGAGACTCTTTAATGGTGAATACCTTTCACCGTTTTATTCCGCCAATATCAAATATTATGATTATGATTTCGGAGAGTCCAACGTCGTTCCCGGAGCGACTCTTGTTGAATTTGCTTCGCGTTACGACAATATACAGCTTTTCAGCAAGGGGAGCATTCTCATAAGTGATGCCGACGGCCTTCCGCTACGCATAGTGCTGGACGGTTGGGACGAACAGTGCCGCTTTGCTGTAACGTTTTTTATGAGGCAAAAAGCTGGCCACAGGTGTGTGGTGGATTCTATTGCTCTTTCCATAAATTATGATTTCCTCGGAAACAGGATGGATATAATAGCCAATGGTGTATTCAGCTGTACCAATGTGGTTAGGCATAGTGATGCGAATGCTCCACGAGACAGGTTCGATATTACTGCAAGGCATATTGGTACAGCCCATCTTTATGCCATGAAGGATGTTCCTATGGACAGCCTGCGCTTGCGTCCCCTCTGTGTGTCCGACTCGCTTTTCTATGTCTCAAAAGTCGCTTCACGCAAGAGTGATTCCACTAATCCCTCTCTTGCGGTCGTGAATGACGAGTTTAGGATAAAACGCCTGTTGTGGAGGGTAGGGGATGAGGCTTTCAGCAGTCATACTGTAGCGTGGGGTGAGAGTGACCTCCGCTTTTCGCCGCTTGTGAATCCCTCCTGCCTGTCGTACAGTTCAAGCCGTGGCCTGGCCTACAGGTTCTCGATGAACTTCAGGCTGCGTATGCCTTCGAAGCAGCTGCTTGTGATAAAACCGATGGTAGGTTACAGTCTTAAGCACAAGGAGTTCTACTGGAGCGTACGCAGTACGTTCCCTTTTGCCCCTATGCGTCATGGTCTTTTGGCGCTGGATATCGGACGTGGAAGCAGTGTATACAGCAGCGCCTTTCTCGATTTGATCAAGAGCAGTTCGCTTGATTCGCTCAGTTTCGACAAACTGCCGTTGCTCTACTATCGCGACTACCATATGAAAGTGGATGCCCGTGTCGAAGCTGTCAATGGTCTGGAGGTCATGTTGGGTGCAAACTTCTACAGACGTTCCCTTTATGGTGACGTGTCAGGTAAGGTGGTTTCGACCAGTGCTCCCAAACGTAACTACCGTCAATTTGCGCCACATGCACGTATTACTTGGCAGCCCGGTATGTTCTATTATATTTCCAACGGACGCAAGGTTAATGTGGGTTCGATGGCTCCACGTTTCTCGCTTGACGTTGAGCAGGGCATCAGCGGTCTTTTCGGCTCGCATGGTATTTATACACGTGCCGAGCTTGATATGCAGCACAAATATCACGTTTCACCAGGTGCTTCACTCTATCTGCGGGCAGGTATGGGTGGATTTTTTTATACCAAGAATGTGTTTTTCGTCGAATATGCCTTTCTTAAGGATAATCTCTTGTCGCTCGACAAGGAGGATGATATAAGCGGTGTCTTCCAACTGCTCGACAGGGGGTGGTATAACGCCGCAAAAAAGTATTTCCGTCTGAACGCAAGCTATGAGTCTCCATTGCTGTTCCTACAGCGTGTGGCACCCCGTGTCAGTTTTATAAAAAACGAGACACTCTATGCAGGAATGCTTTTCATATCGCACCTTTGTCCCTACTGGGAATTCGGATATGGTGTTGAGACTCCTTACATGAATGTAGGACTTTTTGCAGGTTTTGAGAAGGCTTCTTTCCATAAAATCGGCTTCAAGGTGACCATTTCGCTATTTAATGAGTGATTTTTTCGCCGTTTTTCATTAATTTTTAAAAAATTACCCCACGTTGCTTGTAGCTGATTTTAATAATTGTTATATTTGGGGGGTTATAGAACTTTATTTTTAATATATAAATTCGTACGAGATGAGTTATTTGCGATTCGAAAAAACGCTGATGACGAACTTGGAAGAGTCGTTGCAAAAGGAGATTCTGAGAACTAACCGCTCGGGTGCTTATCACTGCTCTACAATTGTAGACTGTAACACACGTAAGTATCACGGACTGTTGGTTGTCCCCATCCCCGAACTTGATGACGAGAACCACGTGTTGCTGTCATCGCTCGATGAGACTGTTGTGTTGCACGGTGCGGAGTTCAATTTGGGCTTGCACAAGTATAATGCCGACAACTTCAGCCCACGAGGCAACAAGTACATTCGCGAGTTTGCCTGGGAGCGCGTGCCGACCACAATCTACAATGTGGGTGGCGTTTGGCTTAAGAAAGAGAAAGCCTTTGTACATCACGAGAACAGAATCCTTATTCGTTACACCCTCTTGAAGGCGAACACGGCAGTAACATTGCGTCTGCGTCCGTTCTGCGCATTCCGCAGCGTGCGTGAGTACACACACGAGAACAATATCGCTGATCGCAGTTACAAGGAGGTTGAGAACGGTATCAGTATGCGTATGTATGCCGATTATCCCGACCTTTACATGCAGCTTAACAAGAAGAACGAGTTTGTTTACCGTCCTGACTGGTACCGTGGCATAGAGTATGTGAAGGAACTCGAGCGCGGTTATGACTTCAACGAGGACTTGTATGTTCCGGGTTATTTCGAGGTGAAGATGAAGGCTGGCGAGAGCATTGTCTTCTCGGGTGGTGTTTCACCTATCACCTCACGTACAATGAAGGCGGCCTTCGAACACGAGGAGGAGATCCGTTTCTTGCGTGACGACTTCATGAACTGTATGAAGTGTGCCGGTAACCAGTTCTTCAACGTGCAGGGCAAGCACACATACATCCTTGCCGGTTATCCTTGGTTCAAGTGCCGTGCGCGTGACCTCTTTGTGTCATTGCCGGGCCTTACACTGTCACAGGGAAATGTAGAGGAGTACGAGCGCGTTATGAAGACTGCACGCATTGCCATCGATGACTTCATCAATGACAAGGAGAGCGAATGCAAGATATACGAGATGGAGCACCCCGACGTTCTCCTGTGGGCTATCTGGGCAATCCAGCAGTATGCCAAGGAGTGCAGTATCGAGGCTTGCCGCGATCAGTATGCCGATCTTCTGATGCGCATCTTTGATTTCATACGCAACAACAGACACAGCAACCTGCGTGTCACACAGAACGGCTTGCTTGCTACTTATGGCCGTGACAAGGCTGTCACATGGATGAACTCTACAGCCAACGGCCGTCCTGTTGTTCCACGTACAGGTTATGTCGTTGAAATCAACGCATTGTGGTACAACGCTCTCAAGTTTATCGAGGAGATGGCTGTGCTCACAAACAACGAGGATGTGAAGAACTCGCTCCAGCGTCTTATCCCTCTTGCAGGCAAGGCATTCACCGAGGTGTTCCTCAACGAGTACGGTTATCTGTACGACTATGTCGACGGTGACTATGTTGACTGGAGCGTACGCCCCAACATGATTTTCGCTGTTGCCCTCGACCACTCTCCGCTTGACTCAAAGCAGAAGAAGAAAGTTCTTGATACTGTGACCAAGGAGTTGCTTACTCCACGCGGTTTGCGTTCACTCTCTCCAAAGAGCGTGGGCTACAACCCCAACTATGTAGGTCCACAGATACAGCGCGACTATGCATATCATCAGGGTACAGCTTGGCCTTGGTTGGGTGGTTTCTACTACGAGGCTTACCTCAAGATATATAAGATGAGCGGCGTATCGTTCGTTCAGCGCCAGATGATTGGCTACGAGGATGAGATTGTGCAGCACTGTGTGGGTTCAATCCCCGAGGTGTTCGACGGTAACCCGCCATTCAAAGGACGTGGTGCAGTGGCATTCGCTATGAACGTGGCGGCTATCCTCAGGACAAGCCAGATACTAAAACAGTACGAATCTAAAATGGAGGGATAAGATATGAAAGTATTAATGTTCGGTTGGGAGTTTCCTCCTCATATTTCAGGAGGACTCGGCACTGCAAGTTACGGACTTACTAAAGGCTTCGTTCAGCAGGGCGATGTGGAGATTAAGTTTTGTATCCCCAAACCATACGGCGACGAGGATAACAGTTTCCTTAGAATAGTTGCGATGAACTCTGTGCCCATCGTGTGGAAGGATGTCAACCATGACTATGTCAATTCACGTGTAGGCAAGGTGATGACTCCCGAGGAGTACTACCGTTATAGGGAACACATATACAGTGACTTCAGCTACATGAACACTAATGACCTCGGTTGTATGGAGTTTGCAGGCGGTTATCCCGACAATCTTCACGAAGAGATCAATAACTATTCAATTATAGCAGGTGTTGTTGCACGTACCGAGGAGTTCGATATCATCCACTCTCACGACTGGTTGACATACCCCGCAGGTATCCACGCAAAGCAGGTGTCGGGCAAGAAGCTCGTTATCCACGTGCATGCTACCGACTTCGACCGTAGCCGTGGTAACGTTAACCCCACTGTCTATGCAATAGAGAAGAACGGTATGGACCATGCTGACCACATCTTCTGTGTGAGTGAGCTGACACGCCAGACCGTTATCCACAAGTACCATCAGAATCCAGAAAAGGTCTCAACGCTGCACAATGCGGTTACTCCGTTGTCACAGGATATCCTTGACATCGTTCCTCAGAAGATACCCGGTGAGAAGGTCGTTACCTTCCTTGGCCGTATCACAATGCAGAAAGGTCCAGAGTACTTCGTTGAGGCTGCTGCACAGGTTCTCAAGAGAACAAAGAACATACGTTTCTGTATGGCCGGTAGCGGTGACATGATGAACGATATGATACGTCTTGTAGCGCAGCGCGGTATCTCCGACCGCTTCCACTTCCCGGGCTTCATGCGTGGCCGTCAGGTTTACGAGTGTCTCAAGGCAAGTGATGTGTATATCATGCCTTCAGTGAGTGAGCCGTTCGGTATCTCTCCGCTTGAGGCCATGCAATGTGACGTGCCTTCAATCATCTCAAAGCAGTCAGGTTGTGCCGAGATTCTCGACAAGTGTATCAAGACCGACTATTGGGATATCAGTGCAATGGCCGATGCTATCTACTCAATCTGTAACAACGAGGCTCTCTATGAATACCTCAAGGTTGAGGGCCGCAAAGAGGTTGACAGCATAACATGGGAGGATGTTGCTTTGAGACTGCGTAAAATGTATGAAAAAGTATTGGGTTGGTAATAATTAAAATAAAGAAATAATATGAAAACAATTTGTTTCTATTTCGAGTTGCATCAGATCAGACAGTTGAAGCGCTATCGTTTCTTCGATATCGGTAGTGACCACTACTACTATGATGACTATGCAAACGAGAGTATGACTATCGAGCTTGCCGAGAAGTCATATGTTCCTGCTCTCCAGACTATGCTTGAGATGATCAAGGAGAGCAACGGTGCATTCAAGGTGGCATTTTCAGTATCAGGCGTAGGCCTCGAGATGCTTGAGCTCTATGCACCACAGGTAATCGAGTTGCTCCACGAGATCAACAAGACAGGCAGCTGCGAGTTCCTCTGCGAGCCTTATTCACATGGTCTCTCTTCATTGGCATCAAAAGAGGTGTTCATGGAGGAGGTTATGCGTCAGAACCGCAAGATCAAGGAACTCTTCGGCAAAAAGCCGAAGGTGTTGCGCAACTCAGGTCTCATCTATTCAGACGAGATTGGTGAGATGGCATCACAGATGGGCTTCAAGGGTATGCTTTCAGAGGGTGCAAAGCACATCCTCGCATGGAAGAGCCCACACTTCGTATACAACTGCGCACTTGCTTCTAACCTGAAGCTGTTGCTCCGTGACTACAAGCTGTCAGACGATATTTCACTCCGTTTCTCTAACCCTGATTGGAGCGAGTATCCTCTCTTTGCCGAGACATACATCGATTGGATTTCACAGTTCCCCGAGGAGGAGAATGTTATCAACATCTTCATGAACCTCTCGGCTATCGGTATGGCACAGCCTCTGTCATCACACATCCTTGACTTCCTTAAGGCTCTTCCTGCTTGTGCAGCTGCCAAGGGTATGATTTTCGCTACTCCATCCGAGGTTATCGACAACCACAAGTCAGTAGGTCCACTCGAGGTACCTTATCCACTCTCTTGGATGGACGAGGAGCGCGACGCAAGTTCATGGTTGGGTAACACTTTGCAGCGTGAGGCTTTCAACAAGCTCTACAGCGTTGCAGACCGTATCATGCTCACCGATGACAAGAAGCTTAAACAGGACTTCGACTACCTGCAGGCAGCCGAGAACCTCCGCTTTATGACAACAAAGCAGAACGGTATCATCACAGAGCGTTGCATCTACGAGTCTCCATACGACGCATTCACTAACTATATGAACATCCTGGGTGACTTCCTCGCACGTGTACGTGCTCAGTATCCTGATATGGATAATGAGGAGCTCGGTGCTTTGCAGCAGGTGATTGACAACCAGGAGGTTGAGATCGTACAGCTGGAGGCTGAGGTTGAGCAACTCAAGACTAAGCTCGCGACAAAGGAGAAGAAGGCTGCCAAGAAGGCTGTCGAGGAGGCTCCTGTTGCTGAGGAGAAACCAAAGAGAAAGTGCGTTCGCAAGCCAAAGGCTGAGTAATAAACGCACTCGATAATTAAAACAGCAGTGACCGTGCGGTCACTGCTGTTTTTTATTGGTATAATGATTAACGATTAACGAATTAACGATTAGCGATTAACGGTATTTGTGGGAATTTTTGGCTTTTCTGTTTGAAAAGCCACTTTGTCATCTCGACGACTGTAAGGAGTAGAGATCTCTCGTCGTTTGGCTCACTCAAGAATGACAACCGGCCTCATTAAACGATGAACACGACACTTTACACATTCTCCGGCCCTTATAAATTGTGGTTGTTATAAAAGTTTATAGTAAAAACCATCGGAGCCGGCTGTTGAATGCCGGCTCCGATGGTCATATTGTTCTGTCAGGTATTACTCAAGCACGATGAGCGCTGCACCGTCGGCAACTGTGTCGCCCTTTGCAACGTGTACGGCAACAACCTTTCCGTCACGGTCGGCGTTGATGTTGTTCTCCATCTTCATTGCCTCAAGCACAACAACTGTGTCGCCCTTCTTTACTGTGTCGCCCACATTTACCTTTACGTCGATGATTACGCCCGGCAGTGGAGTCTTGATGGCGTTGCCGCTGACAGGTGCTGCTGCAGGTGCTGCGGCGGGTGCTGCAGGGGCAGCAGGCTTTGCCGCTACAGGCTGAACCTTGACGACCGGCTTCTCCTCAACCGGCTTTTCCCACTCGACTGTGTATTCTGCACCGTTGACTGTAACCTTTGCTGTTGTCTCGCCCACTTCGTTGATGGCAACCTCGTACTTGTTGCCGTCTATTGTATATTTGTACTCTTTCATGATATTTATCTGTTTAGGTTATTCCAATGTTTGTTCACGTATGTTATTGTAACCACGCCACTCTCGTTGTCGTGTACATTGTCGCCCATGTATGCCGCCAATGCCATTGAAATGGCTGCAACAGTTGCGCCGTCAATCTTTTTGTTGTCTTCCATAATACTGCGGTTTTATAGAGGAATGTTTCCGTGTTTCTTTCGTGGGAGCTCCTGACGTTTGCTCTCGAGCTGTGCAAGGGCGCGTATCACGCGGAAACGTGTGTTGCGTGGCTCGATGACGTCATCGATGTAGCCGTACTTCGCTGCCTGGTAAGGGTTGGCGAACAGACGGTTGTACTCTGCCTCCTTCTCGGCGATGAATGCCTTTGGATCCTCGGCCTCTTTCGCCTCCTTGGCATAGAGCACCTCGGCTGCACCTGCAGCACCCATAACGGCAATCTCGGCACTCGGCCAAGCATAGTTGAGGTCGGCGCGCAGCTGCTTGCAGGCCATGACGATGTGTGAACCGCCGTAAGACTTGCGCAGTGTCACAGTAACCTTGGGCACTGTAGCCTCGCCGAACGCATAGAGCAGTTTTGCTCCGTGCATGATTACCGCGTTGTACTCCTGAGCTGTGCCCGGGAGGAAGCCCGGAACGTCCACGAGTGTCACCAAAGGAATGTTGAACGCGTCGCAGAAACGTACGAAGCGTGCACCCTTGCGTGAAGAGTTGCAGTCGAGCACACCTGCATATTTGCAGGGCTGGTTGGCAACGATACCCACAGACTTGCCGTTCATGCGTGCAAAGCCCACGATGATGTTCTGTGCATAGTCGCGGTGTACCTCAAGGAACTCGCCGTTGTCGACAATCTCGGCAATCACGCGGTACATGTCATACGCCTGGTTGGGGTTGTCTGGGATTATACTGTTGAGTATGTCGCTTGTGCGGTTGATAGGGTCGGTACATGGTACATCGGGAACACTCTCCATGTTGTTCTGCGGAATGTAGCTCATGAGTTTGCGTATGAGTGCAAGGCCCTCCTCTTCGGTCTGTGCAGTAAAATGTGTGACACCCGACTTGCTCGCGTGTACGCTCGCACCGCCGAGTTCCTCCTGTGTAACCACCTCGCCGAGGACTGTCTTTACCACCTTTGGACCGGTGAGGAACATATATGCTGTGCCCTCCATCATGATGGTGAAGTCTGTGAGGGCAGGGGAGTATACCGCACCGCCGGCGCAAGGGCCGAAGATACCTGAAATCTGAGGAATGACACCCGATGCCATGATGTTGCGCTGGAAAATCTCGGCATATCCGGCAAGGGCGTTGATACCCTCCTGTATACGTGCACCGCCACTGTCGTTGATGCCGATAAGCGGAGCACCCACCTTCATTGCCATATCCATTACCTTACATATCTTCAGTGCCATTGTCTCGCTCAATGAACCGCCTGTCACGGTGAAGTCCTGTGCAAAGACATATACCAGTCGGCCTTCTATTGTTCCGCTGCCCACAACAACTCCGTCGCCAAGGTACTGCTTCTTCTCCTGGCCGAAGTTTGTGCAACGGTGGGTCACAAACATGTCCATCTCCTCGAAACTGCCTTTGTCAAGCAGCATGTCGATACGCTCGCGTGCTGTGTACTTGCCGCGTTCGTGCTGTTTTACGATGGCCTTTTCTCCGCCGCCCAGACGCGCCTTCTCGCGCAGAGCGACCAGCTCTTTGATTTTTTCAAATTGCTTGCTCATAATATCTGTTTTTGTGTGATTTTAATTGTTTAGCTGTTTAGCGCCTCCTTTACAAAGTCTCTAAGGACCTTAATGGGCGCAGTATCCGTTGCTTGTTAAACGTCACTCTTCGCACAGTTCGGTGAGTACGCCGCGTGTTGCTTTTGGGTGCAGGAATGCAATCTGCAATCCCTCGGCACCGGCGCGTGGCGCCTTGTCGATAGTGCGTATCTCTTTCTGCTCGCACTCGGCAAGAGCGTTGGCAACGCCATCCTCAACCTTGTATGCTATGTGGTGGATGCCCTCGCCGCGGTTCTCGATGAACTTTGCGATTGTGCTCTCGGGCGATGTCGCCTCAAGCAGCTCTATCTTTGTCTCACCTACCTTCAGGAACGCAGTGCGCACCTTCTGGTCCTCTACAGTCTCGATGTTGTAGCACTCGAAGCCCAGTACCTGCTCATAATAGGGCAGAGCCTCTTCAATACTCTTGACTGCAATACCCAAGTGTTCGATTCTTGAAATTTTCATAGTCCTTTGTGATAAAGAAAAATGTCGTTATGTTTGTCTTTCTATGCCTGTGCATGATCCGGTTCCTGACGGTATGGATTTGTGGTTGTCATACCGGGCAGAAATTAAGGTCTCATCACCTGCATACTTTTGCAAAGATAGCCAATAAAACGGATTAGCCTCATTTTTTTGTGTTTTTTTGCATCCTGTGTATAAAAGGCTTCATATCGGGAATTTTTTACCGCGGCAAGTTCCAATATTTGTCCTTTTTGTGCCGATTTTTAAGTAAAACTAAAACAATTTTGACAATATTGCCGCTTATCTCTTAGGTTTTTAGTATCTTCGCGGCAGAAAATCGGACAAGGGGTATTCCCTTGTCAATAAATAGATAAAGTTATGAAAAAAACATTGGTAGATCTTTTTGAGGAATCGGTAAGGAAATATCCTGACAATACATTCCTTTTGGAGAAAACTGACAAGAAAGAGGGATTCAAGCCTACAACCTATTCTCAGGTAAAGGAACAGGTATACCGCCTGGGTGCAGGTTATCAGGCTCTTGGTGTCAAGAAAGGTGACAATATGGCTCTCCTTAGCGAGGGATGCAATATGTGGGTCATCGGTGAGCTTGCAATGTTCTATGCAGGTGCTGTGAATGTGCCTCTTTCAATAAAGCTCGAAGAGAGCAACGACCTCTACTTCCGTCTCGACCACGGTGACGTAAAGTTCATTCTGGTATCAAACTACCAGCTGAAGAAGGTACGCGCTATCAAGGACAAGCTCAGCAAGGTTGAGAAAATCATCGTGTTCGGTAACGCAGGCGAGTTGCAGGAGGGCGAGATACATGTCGACGAGGTAATGAAGATGGGTGACGAGTTCCTTGCAAAGCACACTATGGAGGAGTTCCTCGCTGTGGGCCAGTCAATCAAGAACGACGACATCGCTACAATCACATACACCAGCGGTACAACAGCCGACCCCAAGGGTGTTATGCTTACCCACCGCAACTACACAGCAAACGTTGAGCAGGCGCTGACACTCGTGCCCATCGACCAGACATGGCGTACACTCATCATCCTGCCTCTCGACCACTGCTTCGCTCACGTTGTAGGTTTCTACATCATGATGTCATGCGGTGCTACAGCAGCTACTGTACAGGTGGGCCGCACAGGTCTCGAGACATTGAAGAACATACCTCTCAATATCAAGGAGGTACGTCCTCACTTCATCCTTTCTGTTCCTTCTTTGGCAAAGACATTCAAGAAGAACATCGAGGGTGCCATCCGTGCAAAGGGCAAGTTCACAGAGACTCTCTTCAACTGGGGTATGGCAGTGCGCCAGAAGTACTACGGTGAGAGCAACCTCGACTCAAAGGGTCTGCGCATCTTCCTCAAGCCTCTTGTAGCGCTGTTCGACAGCCTCATCTTCTCAAAGGTGCGTGAGAACTTCGGCGGCGAGCTCCGTTTCTTCGTCGGTGGCGGTGCATTGCTCGACAAGGAGTTGCAGAACTTCTACATTGGCGTGGGTATGCCTATGTTCCAGGGTTACGGTCTTTCCGAGGCTACTCCGGTAATCTCTTCAAACGGTCCCGAACTCTACCGTTTCGGTTCAAGCGGCAAGCTTGTGAAGCCTATCGAGCTCAAGATTTGCGATGCCGACGGCAAGGAGCTTCCTGTTGGTGAGCTTGGCGAGATTGTCGTTAAGGGAGAGAACGTGATGGCCGGTTACTGGAAGAATCCTACAGCTACAGCCGAGACTGTACGCGACGGTTATCTCTACACAGGTGACCTCGGTTATATGTCCGAGGAGAATCTTCTCTATGTGAAGGGCCGTTTCAAGAGCCTTCTTATCTCAAGTGACGGTGAGAAGTACAGCCCCGAGGGCATCGAGGAGGCATTCGTGAGCCTTTGCCCCACAATCGACCAGGTTATCCTCTACAACAACCAGTCTCCTTATACCATTGCATTGTTCGTTCCTAACAAGGACAATATCAAGCGCGCTCTTGAGGCTAAGGGTCTCGACCTCTCTACCGAGGAGGGCCGTAAGGCTGCTTGCGACCTTGTAAAGGCCGATGTCGACAAGTTCAAGAAGGGTGGTGAACACGCCGGAATGTTCCCAGAGCGTTGGTTGCCAAGCTGCTTCGCTGTTCTTCCCGAGGCTTTCACCGAGCAGAACGGTATGATGAACAGTACAATGAAGGTTGTACGCGGTAAGGTTGAGAAGTTCTATAAGGAGCGTATCGATATTCTTTACACTGCCGAGGGCAAGAACCTCTACGAGCAGCATAACCTTGATGCATTCAAGTAATGGATAATATGTTTCTATGATAGGGCGGCGTGCAACGGTTGTTGTGCGCCGCTTTGTTATCCTCTTTTAAACCTTTCTCATTGTTGAATGTCCAATAATCGGAACAACAAAAACAACAGATTATGAAGATCAGGATTTTATTTATGGCATTTTTGGTTGCCGTTGCCTCTTTTGCGACAGCGCAGGAGAAGAAGGATAACAAGAGACAGAAGATGACTGCTGAGCAGAGAATCGATTTCCGCGTGGCAAAGATGCAGAAGTGGCTCAAACTCGATGATGCCGCAGCCGAGGAGTTCGCTCCATTGTATAAGGAATATCTGCAGGAAATGGCAAAGTGCCGCCCCGATGTTGTACGTGGCAAGAACCTCACCGATGAGCAGATGAAGAAGAATATCGAGGCACGTATGGATGCAAAGGAGAAGGTTGCCAAGCTCGACAAGAAATATTTCGGCAAGTTCTCGAAGTTCCTTACTGCAAAACAGTTGCAGAAGGTGTTCTACAAACCGCAGAACAATGGCAAGGCACAGAAGTTTGCACCACAGGGCAAGCGTCCCGGAAAAGGCTTCGCCAAGGCTCCCGGCCGTAAGGGTCCCAAGATGAATGCCGGTAAAAGAGGTGGATTCAAGAAAGCAGGTTGTAAAAAGAACAACTGCCAGAAAGGCGAATGTAGCAAGGAGTGCAAGGAGGTTGCAACAGACAAAAAGTAAGGTTTATACTGTACATCAACAGCGTCAAGGTTTGGCCTTGACGCTGTTGATGTAATACGGTTTTTCTACTCCTCAATCGGTAAACCGACAGTCGGAACAAAAAACTGCTCCCCTTGCTTGTAATCAAGGGGAGCTCCGCGGAGCGGTGAGGGGTTAAATATTATATAACAACGTGAAATCAATGTAACAAGTCATGCTGAAATTGGCGTTTTGTCGATGACGGTTGAAATGAGGAGGAATCTCTTGTTTACGTTTTTTGGATCCTTTGACAATGCCGCCTTTTTGCGGCCCGCCCGGCATGAGCTTCGCCCATGCTTCGTGCGACCTATTGCAGCTCGGCTGTCGAGGTTTTGGTAATTGCTTTATTTGCACCTTGACAGCTCTCGCTTAACCATCACTTTTTCCCCGTTGATAATGTAAATGCCGCTTTTGGTACTGTCTGGTACCATGCGGCCGCTCAGGTCGTATATGGAACCTACGGTGGCGCTGGCTGTGATCTCCTCAATGTCCGATGTGGCAAGCAGTGCGCGGTAAAGCTCGTCGAGCTTGTTGTATGCGGCATCCATCTCGTCATTGTCGACGCTGTTCTCGTACAGGTACTTCGCTGCTACCATAAGGTTGTAGATGTTCTCAACCTCGTCCTTGGTGACATCTTTCCTGTATGCGCTCTTGATAGTGCTCTTGCCGCCAACAGAACTGAGGCCGAACTCTCCCATGTGCCAGTATGTGCGCTCGGCAAGGACCTTGAAACGCAGGTAGCGGTAGTTCTTGCCGCAGTCGATGATGTCCGATGTGTAGTCGGTGCTCGATGCCTGTGGCAGTCCCTCTTCTATGGTATTCACCTCTTTATAGCTCTGCTTGTCATCGCTGCACATGAGGGTGATGGCATCAGGGAAATCCATGCCGCTGCTTGTCGTGCGGGTATTGTAGGTGAACTGGAAAAGTGAATTGTAGTTATCTTCTCCAAGATCTACCTCAATGTAATGGTATCCCTCATCTGTTGCCGGATTATGCCAGTTGGTGTGGAAAAAGAAGGTGCTGTTGTTCTTTATGCCGTCTACAAGGTAGAGTATACTCCCCTCTTCGGGGTCAGCAGCATTGGACCAGATGTAGTTGGCTGCATTCGGGTCCTTGGCCTGCATGGTAATTTTTGTTGTCTTGCCACGGTCTACAACTGTCGCAAGGTCATAGATCAGTGTCTCTACTTTTGCAATCAGTGCTCCAAGGTTTTTCCTGCTCTCGCCTTTGCTGAACACTGCTGTGTATGTGGCGTCCTCTGCAGCGTACATCTGCTGTACAGGCTCGGTGCTTACGATGCGTCCATAGTGGTCTTTCCAGCCAATGAAGTCACAACCTTCGGCTGTGGCAGCCTCAATTGTGAAAGGTACTCCGCGTGACACTTCCCACTCTGTGGCCTTTGAACCGTCGGGGGTCTCATCGGTAGAAACGGCAACAGTTCCCCATTCGCTGTTGTTGGCCTTGACTGTGATATTTGATGCTGTACTTGAATACTCGGTAATGTTGAGGATAATCTCGTAGCACATGCGGTTGAGAGTTCCCTTTGCCGGGTATGCTCCCAGAGTGGTATTGTAGCTGCCTTTCCATGCTCCGTCAAAGCGTATACGCATGTGTGTTATGCCAAGCGGAATGTCGTAAGGGAGCAATACGCTTATATTGCCTTCGCAAACGTCGGTGTTCTGCGCATTGCGGCTGCCGACACTCTTTAAGTGCTCTCCCTCGTCATCAAAGTCTCCGTCGGAATTGAGGTCTATGTATGCGCTCAGGAAGCAGTATTTGAGGGCATCGCTCTCGAGGTCGCTCCATGTAACGTCGAAGCTCGCGCCGCGCGGAACATCCATGATGCGCGGAACGGTGTTGAACAGTGTTGCCGGGGTGTTGCCTGTCTCGTATATGACCTCGGCGCTGCGGTTGTAGTATGCGAATGTTATCTGTCGCACGAACTGTGCCTGCACGGCAACGTCGCTCCAGTCGGCCTTGTCCTCGGCAGGAACGCCCCACTTGTCCTCTATGAAGTTCGCGGTGAATGTTGCCGCTGCCTTGCCGTAATATGTATAAGGGTTGCTGTTGCTCACCTTCTTGCCCTGGGCGTCGCTCCAATGGCTGAAATTGTATCCGGTGTTCGGTGTGGCGATGATTGTCACAGCCTCGGTATTTGTTACCGAGAGTTCTTCGCTGCCTTCGATGGCTACTGAGCCGTTGGCTGCGGCTGAAACGGTTACGGTACGTGCCTCGGTGATATCCTCAACGATGGCTATGCCGAATGTGATGCTTGTGCCGTCGTCAAATGTTACAGTGGCTTTTGAACGTCCGATTTCTGCGTCGGCAGGTATCTCCACCGACAGCCCGTCGGCAGTGAGCATCTCGTTGCTGTTCTTGGCAAGGTCGCCGTTGAGGTCAATCCAGATGCTTGTGATTTCTGTCTCCTTGCCAACCTCAAGCGGTAGCTCTGCTTTCTGTCCGCGGTAAATTCTGGGGGTGACATCGCAACCGGATGCATCGCGTGTTACGCCCATTGGGAATATGAAACTATTACTCTCGCCCCTTATACGTCCGAAATAGTTTCCGAAAGTCTCTTTTGCCTTCTCTGTTGCGCTCATGTCGGTCGGTATGTTGACGGTAGAGTAGTCGTAATCGGTGAAGTTCACTGTCCATGGGTACTCGAAACCGTTGAACCAACCGCCTGACGGCGCGCCGCCGTTACTCTCGAAGAACTTCTTCCAACGTGCATAGTGGAAGTCCTTTATTAGTCCTGCCCAGCAGCGGTTGGAGTAGTCGTGCAGGTCGGTGTCGCCTTTTGACCACACTGTCACCTGTGTGCGGGCGTTCCACTCGAGCCAGTTGCGGTCGTTGACGGTTGTGCCTTCTACTTCGTCGGCAATGTTGCGTGCGAGACTTGTCCAGCGCTCAAGCTTGAAGTTCTCGTCGTATGAGAGCATCGTGTCAAGGTCGAGCATCAGCTGCAGGTAAAGGTTGTAGAGACGTTTGTATTCGTCGGTGTTGCCCTCGCTCTTTGCGACGTTGATAAGCGGAAGCAACTCGTATGCATAGTCCACCATAGACTGGCGTACAACGTCAATGACATCGTAGTTGTAGTTGGCGATGCCGTCTTCGGTGGTGATGAGGTCGCTGATTGATATAAGCTCGTCGGCTGCAACAAGAACCTCCTGTGTATCCCAATAGATGGCTGCCGTGCTCCAGCTCGATACGCGGTCGGGAGCCCATTTGGGGCGTGCGAGAATGACAGCCTCCGATGTTCCCTGCTGGTCGTTGGGGCAGTTCCATACCGATTCCTTCAGCCTGTTCAGTGCCGAGAGCGCTTTCTCATTCTTTATGCCGTAGCGTGCATGGGCATATTCTGCAAGCCACTCGTCTATTGTTGGCGGGTTGCTTGCGTCCATCCATGGAAGCTCGAACAGCATGTCGTAGAGAATCGGGTTGGTCTCTGTGCCTTCGGGGGTAGCACCCACGCCTTTCATGTTGCTCTTTGAGAGGGCCGAGAAGTAATCCTCCATTGTCGTCTGCAGGCGTCCGTGCATTCCGCTGCGTCCGCCGAAGTTGTGGAGCATACAGAATATGAAATCGCATCCGCTGAAGTATGCAGTGTTCCACTTTGCCTTTCCGCGTGCGTCGGCAAAAAGGTCAAGACCTATGAAACGGTCGCTGTAACCCTTGTTCTTCATCACGCTGAAAGCGCCGCTCTGTGGTACACCCTGCCAGTACTGGATAATCCATTTGGCTTTTTCTGGGGTGTTGTAAAGGCTCTTCTCCTCACTGCTTACGCCAGCAAAATACTCGTCGAGGTATTTCATCACGTTGGGGTAGCAGTTCTCGTTTGTGACGCCACCGGGCAGTGAACCCTCGTGGAAGGGGTCCATGCTGTAGAACTCCGATATACCCATCACCTCCTCAAGGTGCTTGTAGTATATGGGGGCCAGATTCTGGTAGCTTGTGCTTGCCGGGTTAAGGATATCCGGACGTGTGTAGCCACCTGCCCATGTGCCGTTGTTTATGACGTGCGCCCTGTTGAAGCCCTCAATGATATATTTTGTGATGCAGTTTGGTACCTGACCGCTGAATCCGGGGATTACAGGCTGCATGCCCAACTCGCGCATACGTTGCAACATATTACGGCAGAGCTGTTCCTGACGTGTATACCACCAGTCGGGGTTGCCGTTCATCACCACATCCTTGGCATTGATTGTTCCACCCCAGCCCTCGAGGTTGTTCATGGCAAACCAGGCAATGAAACCCGGGCCGGCAATGTAGCTGTTGATGTCGCTCTCGCTGATGCCTATCTCGCGCAGGAAGTTACGTGTCACCACGTCCAGTCCCACAAGGTTAAGCGGAGCGTTTATGCCGTGCAGTGCCATCCAGTCAATCTCCTTCTGCCAACGGTCCCATGTCCAGAAGGCCATCGAGTAAGAGAATGTACAGGTGTTGAAGTCGTAACGGTATGCCGCACTGCTGGTGCGCTTCTCCTCGGCGGCAGGAACAGGCAACGATACCGTAGTGAGATCGGTTGTGAGGTTGTTCCATGTGAGGTTTATGTGCGCGTAGTGGTTGAGGTACCAGTTGATACCTGTTGCCACCGATAGAACACTGTTTCCCTTGATGCAGGGCTTGCCGTCCTGTGAGGTGATGACAAATGCGTCTTCTCCGTTGACTCCTGCGAGCGAACTGTCGATTACTGTGACGAACTTCTCTGATGCGCCCTTGCCTCCGATGCGGTCGAGCAGGCCTGCTATGGCCTCCTGTGGAGTCGCTACAGGCGCCTGTGCATTGACGGTGACTGCTGTGAAAAGTGTCATCATCAGCATAACCAGTGTGGTAATTCTTTTTCTCATATTATGTTCTTTTTATTTTGCGGCAGTGAATGTGCTGTATAGCGCATATAATAATATAATATAACGTGATTTCGATATAAGCTAAATCAAATCGCGAACCTGTCATCCCGACAGAGCGTAGCGAC
>CALCEC010000068.1 GCA_937900095.1 uncultured Bacteroidales bacterium
GTAACTCGCTGATTATGTGGGTAATAAATAAAAATTAGTTTTCCTTTGCAAAGAGGAGTATTCAAAAAGTTTACCCGTGCTCATTTTTGAGCAGCCTTTTCTTGTAATTACAACACTTTTATAAGGTTTTCAAACACATCAAGGTCTCTTGTTATATATTGGCCAAAATTTTCTCCTGTGCAAAGCCACATACGGTGGCAAATGCAAACAATAATGTCAGTAATCTCTTTTTCATATTGCCAGTTACTTTGAATCCGATTAAAATTATTGCAATTATAACAATATCAGCCAATAGTTTCACCCTCTGTTAATAAATGTTAATATAGCATATAAAGCGAATGTTTATACCTATAAGACGGATAGAATGCCTATTTGTTACAATGAGCACTGACTTATTTTCTCTTCTTCGGTTCTATATTCAACTTATATACAATGTGAAGCATTCCGTATGCAGGAACAACATTGTAATATGTTTCGGTTATACCCTGTGCATTTATACTGTTGCGGACATTGGATAGGTTGCCAAGTATGTCAAAGCCGTCAAGAATAAAGGTAAGGTTGCCGTTCAGGATACTGCGTTCAAGGCGTGCGTTCCACACAAGTTCATTAGTATTCAGCTGTTCATCGTTATAACCGTCACGGCAGTATAAAGTAAGGTCGGTTGCAAAGTGAAACTCCCAGGGAAGAGGTATCCTTGCCGATGCGCTGTATGAATGGTTTACTGCATTTATGACATTAAAATTCTCTCTGCTACTTGTTGCACGAGTGTAGTTGCCTTGAAGCTTTGCACCAAGATGCCAACCGTTACGCGACCAGTTCAATCGCAATGTCTCCCCTACATTAAAGTTATAGACCGTGCTTTCTACCACATTTTGCCACGCATCGTCATTTGCAGTCGTGACCTCGGCTGCATCCACGCTGTTATGATAATTGAGTGAGCTGTTTGAGTCGAATGTAAAATTCTGATTCTTGCCGAAAATGCGATTGATGTTGAATGTACCGCCTGCAAGCCAATTACCGCTAATATTAACAGGACGCGTGGTGTAAACACCTGTCGTGGGGTTATAACTACGCTGTATGCCGACATCGTTGTTCGAGGCGGTATAATTAAGCTCAAGGTTATAAAGTTGTCGCCTTGTCTTTCCGCTTCGGGTACTCATTGAGAGGCGTACATTATGGCGGTTGCTATTCTCAAGTGTCTTATTACCCATCTGTACATTCAACGGATTGGCATCACTGACAACCTCTACAAGATGTCGCATCGAGGGCTGTATTATTGAAAAGTCATAGTTCAACTTTATGTTTGTAAAAGCACCGTTCTTGTGGTATATCACAGGTTGCAATGACAAACGCGGTGAAACGAGTACTGCGCTACGGCGTTCATCAAATAGGATATCCTGGCGTTCAAAACGCAGCCTCTCGTTTACCATAACCACAGGTACATTCAAATCAAAGTCAAAGACATTCTTTCCCTCGGCGTTTCGTATGCGAAAAAAGAAACGAGGTGTAACGGTATGCATCTTGTTCCAGGAATCCATATTTCCGCTGTTGATATCCGGTGTCGGCAGAACCGAGGGCAATTCACCCAATGCATACTCGCAGCCTGCTCCCCAACCTTCAAGTTCGTCAAGGCGATAGAGTGCCATATTCTGTGAACGGTATCTCTGATTGTAGGAGTATTCAAGGGAGATATTCATGTCCTTTATGATAGGATATAGATACCTCGCGGATAAATCATAATCATATCCTTTGTTTGGACTATTGGTATATCTGTTACGACAATCATTGCTACCCTCTGTAAGATATTCAAGCGAATACCTGTCAAAACTTTTGTTTCGTGTCTCATCAACATTGAACAAGGCGGACAGTGTAAGGTAGTCGGATATTCCACGACTGCGCGATGGTGACATCCTGAAATTATAAGGTATAGAGATATTCCAATGATTGCTCTCACTCATCATTGTCTGCTTCCAACGGTTGATGACAATGCGACGCAATGTATTATCTGTTGCAGAAAATGCACTGTCAAGCAAAGCTGCCCCAGTAACTACATCAAAAGGATTGTTAAAACATGAAGCCTCACGCAAGGAGGTTTCATTGTCACTATTCCGCAAATTGAATGTAATGTTTCCGTTCTGCAATATATTGTTTGTATTGCTCTTGAAAGAGTGCTTCGTGTTTATTTCCATATTCTTACCAGTGCTGATATTTTCATTCCTTGCATAGGTATTACCAGTGGAGAGGAAGCTTGTCCTGTTTGTTCTTATATCCACATCATTGGCGGTGTGCGTGAAATCGGCATTGCTCACCCACTCGAATGTCTTGCGACGGTTCTCATAGAGATACTCAATTCCTGCTGTTTGGCTTGTCTGTATACCTGTAGGTTGGCTCGACGGTGTCCAATCGCCTTGTCGTCCCGGGCGGCGGGTATCGTTGTTATTGTTAACGTTCCCAAAAAGGGCAAGGCGTGAACAGTCGGTAAAACGCAACGCAAACACCCTGCCAATATACTTGTTGTCTGTACCGTATGCAGCCTCTGCATTGGCTATCCAACCTATGGAATACTCTTTTTTGAGCCTCACATCCATATCCAATGGACGTTCATCAAGTTGTTGCCCGGTTAGTTTCTCAAAATCAGTCTCACGTTCATATACCTTTACCTCGTTTACCATATATGCCGGCAGGTTGTCAAGTGCTACACGAGGGTCGCCCTTGAAGAAGTCCTTTCCGTTGACAAGCAACGAGGCTATCTGCTTGCCATTATACATTATAACACCATTATCCTTGAGTTCAACTCCCGGCAGCTGCTCTATGAGTGCATCGAGCATAGAGCCGTTAGACATCTGAAAAGCATCGGCATTATAGACAACTGTATCACCACGCACAACCATCTTTATTTTCGTTGCCCTGACAGTAAATTCATCAAGATTGACGGTGCTTATCTTACGCATATATGCAGTTTCACCCAAACGGAGATACTTGGCCTGTTTGGCAACCTTTACTTCAACAGGGTAATATAAGGTGTCGTAATCCTCATGACTCAAACGGAATATGTAATTGCCGTTGCACGGAACAACAGCGCTTACACTTGATGCAGTACGCACACCATTGTTTGTGCTGTATTGCCATTTTCCATTGGCAAGGAATGTACTGTCGGAAGAGAGCAGTTCACACTTGCCATTCTCTACAAGTTCACCTGTAAAGGAGTTGGCAACTTGAAATGAAACTTTGATGGCTGTCTGCGAATAAAGATTTGCAGACACGAATAACATTGCAAATAACAGTTTCTTCATAGTTCATCGTCTTTAAAGCATAAATTTGTATGCAAAAGAACCTTGAAAAAATGTGACGAACAATGTTGCTTAGTGACAATAGGGTGACAGGAGTGTTATTAATTTTTGAAAAAGACAGAATAGTGTAAAGGGGAGAGTTTGTGTCTCAACCGTTCCTTGCGTTTACGAATTGCAGCTGGCGAAGAATAACTTATATATGCTATGACATTATTGCTTATTCCTATATATGAGCAGTCGCAGCACATTAGCTCATCGGCACTTAATTTATATTTGTCAATGAGAACAGCATTGACCTTATTAAAACTTTGGAAAACTTCTTTCTCAAGCAAATCCCTTTTGTCAAACGATGTCTTATAAAGTTCTTTTTCCTTTATTCTCAATTCATTCAACAACCGGAATGTTTCAGTCTGTTCAAAACACTGTTTGCAGGATTCAATACTATTGACAATATCATCGTTGGGTTCAATGATTGCAGGGTGTGTCTTATGCCACTTTTTCACCACTATATATATTATAATAAACAAAGCGACAGCAGCTGTTACTATTAGATATAATATATTGTTGTTGTCATCATCTTTATGCAGAATCTCAAGTTTGCTTTGCAGTTCCTTGTTGAATGCATCATCCGTTAAAGTTGAGTATGCATCCAGTTTGCCTGATTCACAAACTTTATCAAAGAGCTGTTTATGATAAAAGGCTGAATCCATCAATCCTTTTTGCTGGTAACTCTTGTATAGTGCATAATGTGCAACGTATTCTGTCCTGTTATCGTGCGGCATCGACAACGCCTTTTTGCAATAGTATATTGCTGAATCTGGAACACCATAATGCATTGAATAGTCACCTTTATAAGCATACAAGAAAGAGGATTCATTGGGAGTGGCAAGTTCAATACACCTGTTTATATACCTGATTGCTGCCGCCCTATCTTTATTGACAGCATCCTCTATCAGAGACATCGCAAAAAGAGCATTACAACGTACTCTCCAAGTTGCGCCGGTATCAACACTTATTTGTGCATATATCTTGAATGCGTCCTCATATTCTCCACTATTGTGTAATGAAATTGCTTCTGCGTATTTTTCGTCAACAGTATGATTGCAGCAAGATATAATCGTCACAAGAACTAATAATAAAGACAGAAGTTTCTTCATAAATATGTTTTTGGGGACAAATATAGAACAAAGAAACATTACTGCAAGGTTAAAAACAGGACAAAATCGTGACAGATGTGTGACATCAAATACCTGATTATCGACAGCAAATGAAAACACAAATTCCCGTTACTGCATTTCATAGGCAGGATAAAGGGGTGAATAAAAAAACTAAAAAACGATGTAATATCGCATTTCTAGTATATCTTCGCAAAGAATGGAAACTTTTAAAACAACCGATATGAATACAATCAATGTACCAAAGATTATTCCCGCCGGAGATTTAGAGAATATTTTCACAACATTGCCCGAGCATGCAATAGACTGCTGCAACTGGAAAAAAGGTAAGAATCACCTCCTTGTCCCTTCGGAGTTCAGCCGGAACATCGTTCTCGCAAAGATCGCGACAAAGCTCGCGCTCCTCCTCGGCAGTGGCACTGCATCGAAGAACTGCTCAATCATCATTCTTAATCGGAAATCTGTCATAAACTACTTGTTATATATTTTCCCAAACTTTTTCCTGTGCAAAGCCAAATACATTGGCAAATGCAACGATGAGGGTTAATACAAGTTTCTTCATATAGTTTATTCAATTTTCCCTTTCAATTGGTTGGTTATCGCTCCATCGCCATAGCCATACCATTTGTCGATGATATAACCATCGGGGGAGATTAGTACAAAGAGCGGTATGCCACCATCGTTGGTATTGTAAAGGTTATATATTGTTCCATCATTCCAATTGTACCAGGCTATCGGGTGTTTTTTCAATGCTTCGCGCCAGTTGTCCGCAGGTTCAATATTTACACTAACCACACAAAGTTTCTCCTTATACATCTCGGCCACCAATGCAAGTTCGGGTAAAGCTGTTATACAAGGGCCACAACCGCTTGCCCAAAAATCGAGCAGAATATATTTGCCTTTCAGTTCGGAAAGCGAATGCTTGTTACCATCGAAGTCGGTCAATTCGCCGTCAAAGGCTTTAAGCAACTCCTGCTGTTGAGGATAAAGGTTTTCATAAGCCTTCTTTGCTTGGGGATGTTTGCGTTGTTCATCGGTCAATTTGTTATACAAACGCTTCAGTCCTTTGATACAAGATTTATCTTTATACTGACTTGCAACCAATGATGAGTAACTGAAACGATCCATCCATATATCATCTACAGCCGTATGCTTCATTATCTTCAAATCATTCGCACATATACGCATCTGCAACATATCACTCTCTTTTTCAAGTTGTATAAACTTGGCTACGGCATCCTCATTTGAGCCAAGCTGCGATTTCAGGGCTTTCTGCTCCAACAATATCTGCTCATAGCGTTTCCACTCCTTGTATGACTTTTGAATATAGGCTGCCCATATTGCATTTTCGGGAGCACCACCCGTCACCTTCCAAGTGAACAACATATTATCCTCACCTTCAACAAGAATAGAGTCACCGGCCGAAGCCCAAAGACACGTTCCTAATAGAGAGAACCCCTCATTCATAAAGCCACCAATCATTAACGTGTCAACACCGCTACCGCTTGGAGTCGATTTAAAACAGAACTCACCAGACTCCACTTTGGAAGTCCCAACAAAAAAGCCACGTTCCCCCTCGAACCTAAAAAGTTGGAGCACGGTACCATCGGGCACATTCTTCAACTTGCCCTTTACCTCATAAAAATTCACATTGGATGGTTCAACATCCTGTGCAAAGCCCCATATGGTGGCGAGTGCGACAATGAGGGTTAAAAATAGTCTTTTCATAAGTATTAAAGTGTTTTTATAACATTTTCCAAAGCATCGAGGTCGCGAGCATCTACTTCAATGTCAAGTATATTACCGCTCCTGTCCACAACTCTATAGAACGGATAGCCGTCAATCTTAAGATATTCCCCAACTGCACGCTGCTGTATATCAGGTAAGTTATAGTGATATACATTCTCGCCTGTGACATTGAACAGTTTTATCGTGTTCTCCCACGTTTCAATTGGGCTCTGATTTGCCAAGTAGAGATAAGCGACATCGTATTTGTTCAGGCGTGCATACTCCTTCTGTGATTCTGACAGTGCTTCTCTGCAAGGGGCACACCACGTTCCCCATACATCAATGATGACAACCTTTCCTTTCAAGGGTTCAAGTAACTTGCGTAGAATCCCTTCGCCATCGGAAAGGCCCGCGACATCGTTGTGGCTACGCAGACTTGCAGCGTGATGCTGTTCGCCGTTCATTATGGCAACGAGTCTATCGTTCTCAAGCAGGATGCTCTCCTTCAATGGTTCAAAGGTAATATTCTTCTGGATGTATTGCAAGGCAAGGGGCGGCAGAGGCTCCTTGTCGCGTTCAAGCGATTTATGCAAACAACGTATAGCAAGAATCTCTCTCAGCACGCGGTTATATCCAAGCGGTTCGGTTACATCCATTATGGCATACATCTGAATTGTCGGTAATTCGGTATCAATTATCTTCATAAATCCATCCCTTCCAAGAATGCTTTTTGCACGATTTGATAACGCCGACTCATAGAACTCATCCTCAAGCCTGCTACGTTCCTCGGTACCGGGAATGTTTTCCAATTCTCTGTAAAGAAGATGAGATGCCTCTGCCCACTCCTCTATGACAACAAGTTCCTCATCCGTAATCTCAATCTTGCCGGCATCACGGTAACGCTTCAATATATACGGGAATATCCTGTCGTATTTAATCATCCTATTTCCATTGTCATCAACCACGTAAGCGTATTCCTGGTTCTTCAGAAAACTTGCCACGTCCCATAACGCCGTGCTGTAGTCACGACAGAAAGTGTATGCCGGTTCGGGGAGTGCCTCTTGCAATTGGTGCACGAAATCCATATACTCGTTTGTCACTCTCCGCTCCTTGAATGAATAACTTGCCTGTGTCATAGCCGTTGCGAACTGGCATCTTAGATTGCCACCTACGGTTTGGATATAACGCTCCGAAAGCGAGGGATGCTGTTCAACAAGCCTTGCGAAGCGTGCTTCAGTCTTCTCCAGCTCCGGCAAGTACTTCTGCATAACATCGGGAGCAGTTATCTTGCCGACATCTTCGTATTCAATGTCGAATCCACTCCAAGGTATCGGATGCGACAGTATCTCGTTCTGCAGGCGTGCATTCTTGCCCATAAAAAGCTTATGGCCCTTTTCAAGGTCATAAAGCAAGAAATATGTCTCGCCCGGTTCAAGGATATTACGAATAAAAGTAATATTCCAGTCCATAAACACCTCTGTTGTGTTAAGCAACGGAATCTTTATGGTGAAACGCCCAAGCGAGTCCATTGCCGCAAAGAATATCTCCTCTTTACCCTTAAGTATGTTCTCTACAATTACCCCGTACCGGCCGTTTACCCTTTCCATTTTATATTTTGGAACGCCCCTGAGCCAACCTGTCAATGTTACAGTGTCAACCTGTTGGTAACCGTTGTCCTTCAGCTTGGATATGGTGTCCTTCTGAGCATAGTCGGGCAAAGTGATGGTGCTTATAATTTCATACTCGCACTTTCTTTTGCCTATGGTTATGTTTCGACGGCCGTGCCTGTTCTTGCCAACCTTCACGGCAAGTTCCTCACCATTGCACTCCAACAGGAATTCATACTTGTCGCCTCTCTGCTTGCGTTCCTTGTAATTCCAGAAACGGCAATCGTATATTACATTCTCGTTGTAAAAAGCGATTTCCCAATCGCCGTTCTTTGTATTCCGCCACGCTGTGGGGAAAAGGTCTGTTGCCTTTGTCGCAGCACTCTCCACTCCCAAGATAGAGTAATCGCCTTCGGCATCACCCTCCTTGAAGTCGAACTTTCTTGTATTGAGTGGGAGCGGTTCAAAGTGAAATACTACATCAGCCTTGCCGTTGTCGGTAAGAAATGTCTCTTTGCCAAGTTCAAGCCCGTCACAACTGCGTACTGCATATTTCTTGCCATCGGCCTGCAGATACGTACCTTGCGAAAAACGCAACCATCTGTCGGGACTTAGGGAAAGGTACATATATACCCGTGTCTCATCCTGAGTGAATTCAACCCGCGTTATCTCGGCTAGCGTAGAGACAAATCCCTCTATAAGGCAGTTCCTGTCAACAGCAGGATTCTCCCATACCTTCTCCTGTGCAAAGCCAAATGCGGTGGCAAATGCGACTATGAGGGTTAAAATTAGTCTTTTCATATAATCTAATTATGTTTTAACAATATACTTTTAATATAAGACGGACAAACCGCCTGTTTGTTACAAGGGTACATTGATTTCTCATTCTTTCATCTCGGAAGAAAACTTCAACTCAAATGAAAAGTAAATTTCACCCACAGCAAAATATTCTATCTAAAAACAGTTTCTTAGACGTCTAAAAAATTGATTTTAGATGGCTAAAAATGCGATTTTGCCTCTATTCCTTGCCCGATAGTGCCTAAAAAGAGTATTTTTGCGGACATAAATTTTTCAGGAATGAACAGATACATCTACATCATTATCTCCGTTGCGCTGTTTGCGCTATCTTATATTTTCAACTATAACGACCGTCGCGACGAACTGCACGACAGGATAAACAGCGGGTTCAAGCAGGAAGCACGCACGTGGTGTGACAGTATAATGATTATAAAAAATGAATTCCATAGCGATAATGGTACTTGTTCCGATGATTTCCCTAAAAACAAGAACCTGTATCTTGAAATGGAAGAAGGAGAAGTTGTCATTTCCCCTAAATTCTATAACCCTGACAGTTATTTAAAATACGAGCACGATTTTACTGAAACAGCTTTCCTTGTGTGCAATGAACAAAAGTTTGATTACTACTTCTCGACAACCGACTCGCTGTTCAAAAATATGGTAACGAGGTTAAGCATAAAGGCCGATGTTGCAACCACCGTATATGCCAAGAGCCTCTTCGATATGTTCATCTCCGAGGACAGTATGAATGTGAATGCTCCCTATGTGCGTACATTCCAGGCAAGAGAGGTTGAGGGCTTTACAACGGACAGCGTATCATTAGGTATCTGCGGACAAGGCAAGATGGTAGGCACTGTGAATATCCCTGCAAGTGAGATTATAAAAGGAATGGAACCGTTGGCAAAATGGCAGTTCGTCGCCTTGGCACTCATCGTCCTGTTGTACCTGCCTGCAATATATGTACCCGAGAAACTGCGTTACATGCATAACGTGAAGTTCATCGGCAACACCTGCATAGATTTCAATACAAACACTGTTTACTATTGGAACGGTGGCAAGCTGTCACTTACCGACAAGAGAGCCGAGGTGCTGAAGGTGTTTGTTGACTCAGCACCCGAATACAGACTGCTTAAAGAGGATATATGCCGCAGGATATGGAACCGCGACGGCAAGGATGCCCAGGCGTTGTATAATGTTGCAATGAGTGAACTGCGAAGCTATCTCATTGCCGAGGATGATTCCCTTGAACTGAAAACGCAACCCAATGAAGGTGTGGTGCTGGTTGTCGACAAGAAACGCATACGCAAATTCCCGTTGCTGCATTTCATAGGCAGGATAAGGTTGTTGAGCTTAAATGACAGAGAATTGAAGAAAGAACAGAAATGAGAGGCAATATAACGTGGACTCGACATAAGTTAGCCGAATCGCGAATATTGTCATCCCTACACCGACAGTAGGGGCGGTACCGATGTGTCCGTACAAAAAAACGTTGAGGAACCTCAACAACCTGAAACGGAGAACCTTCGTTTCATTTAGGATGAACAAAATTTCTGGAATGTCATTGCTCTTGCTCTTTACAGACGGTAAACTCCGTTTGGAGATGAACATGACATTCCTTTTTATAAAAAATAACATTATATTTATTGTATATAAAATATCTTTTAATAAATTTGTGAGGTACAGCTGTAAATGTTGATAGATGACATACGTTGCACTCCCAAATGATAAAGATTATCGCCTGCCGTTCTATCTTGCAATGGAGGAGTACGTTGCACGGGAATTCCCCGCGCAAGACTACTTTTTTATGTGGCAGGTGGAACCGACCGTCATCTTTGGACGTAATCAACTTGTCGATAGTGAAGTTGACAGGGTCTACTGCAACGATAACGGCATACAGGTATACCGCCGCAAGAGCGGTGGAGGCTGTGTATATGCCGACAAGAGCAACATTATGCTCTCTTATATCACCCCCTCATCAAATGTGAACTTCACCTTTAACCGCTATATGCTTATGGTGGAGCATGCCCTACAGAAGTTAGGCGTGGATGCACGCACCACTGGGCGCAACGACATACTTGTCGACGGCAAGAAGGTTTCGGGCAATGCCTTCTATCATCTGCCAGAGCGCAGCATAGTCCACGGCACAATGCTCTATGATACCAATCTTGAGCACATGGCACGTGCTACAACACCGTCCGACTGCAAACTAAAGAGCAAAGGGGTGGAATCTGTGCGCCAGCACGTCACAACACTCAACCGTTATATATCATTGTCGATAGAGGAACTGAAGCAGTTCTTCCGTACTGAACTGTGTGATGACGAGAGAGTGCTTTCGGCTGCTGATATTGCTGCGATTGAGGAGATTGAGCGCGAATATTATACCTCTGAATTCATATACGGCAACAACCCGGCCTATTCGGTTGTAAAGAGCAAGCGCATCGAGGGCGTTGGTGAGTTCCGTGTGAGCATTGATGCCAAGGGCGGAGTGGTGCGCAAGGTAAACCTCACGGGTGACTTTTTTGTGATAGGAGACATTGACACCATGCTTCTTGCAAAGCTCAAAGGTGTGAGGCTTGAACGCGAGGCATTGGAAAAGGCTCTTTGCGGTGTCGACTGCGGCGCGGTAATAATGAATCTGACTGAAGAACAACTTATAAACTTATTAATTGACTGATTATGGAAAACAAAAGAACCTGTCTTTACGACAAACACGTGGCGTTGGGTGCGCTGATAAGCCCTTTCGGTGGCTTTGACATGCCAATCCAGTATACCAACATTGTTGACGAGCACAACGCTGTGCGTCAGGCGTGCGGTATCTTTGATGTCTCTCACATGGGCGAGGTGCTTATCACCGGTGCCGAGAGCGAGAAATTCGTGAACTACATTTTCACTAACGATATTGCCGGTGCTCCCGACGGCAAGATTTTCTACGGAATGATGTGTCACCCCACCGGCGGTGTCGTTGATGACCTGCTTGTATACAAGATGGGTGCTGAACGCTTCTTCCTCGTAATCAACGCATCGAACATCGACAAGGATGTTGCATGGATTATGGAGCATGCCAAAGAGTTCGATGTTGTGGTTGAGCACCAGAGCGAGAAGTACGGTGAGGTGGCAGTCCAGGGCCCGAAGACCGAGGAGATTGTCGAGCGCATCCTTGGCCTGCAGTGCAGCGACCTCACATTCTACACCTGCAAGGAGGTTGAGGTGAATGGTGAGACAATCATCATTAGCCGCACTGGTTACACCGGCGAGGACGGCTTTGAGATTTATGCTTCACATGCATTCACAAACGAGGTGTGGGACAAGCTCGTGGGCAGCGGTGAGGTGAAGCCTTGCGGTCTCGGTTGCCGCGATACCCTCCGCTTCGAGGTAGGTCTTCCACTTTATGGCGATGAGCTTACCGACGAGATTACCCCTCTTGAGGCAGGCTTGGGCATGTTCGCAAAGCTCGACAAGGATTTCATTGGCCGCGATGCTCTTGTAGCACAGAAGGCCGAGGGCCTCAAGCGCAAGATTGTAGGCATCGAGCTCAAGGACAAGGCTATTCCACGTCACGGCTATCCAGTTGAGGTTGACGGTAAGGTGATAGGCGAGGTTACGACAGGCTACAACTCAATCTCTACAGGCAAGAGCGTCTGTATGGCTATGATAGACATTGAATATGCAAAGCTCGATACAGAGGTTGAGGTACGCATCCGCAAGAAGGTGTTCCCCGGTGTAGTCACCAAAAAACGTTTCTACGACAAAAACTATAAGAAATAAATGCAGATTGTCATCCTGAGCATTTTTTGAGATACTTCGTTTCACTCAGTATGACAAATACTTGATTGCAATAGCTAAAAACTTAAATGAACTAACTAACCATTAAATTATTAATTATGAGCACAATTTTGGAAGGACTTTATTACGCAGAGTCACACGAGTATGTAAAGGTAGAGGGTGAATTCGGTTATGTAGGTATCACCGACTATGCACAGCACGAGCTTGGCAACGTGGTATACGTTGATATGCCAGATGTTGACGATGAGGTAACAGCAGGTGAGGACTTCGGTGCCGTTGAGAGCGTAAAGGCAGCCAGCGACCTTATCTCTCCTGTAAGCGGTACTGTAGTCGAGGTCAACGAGGCTCTTAACGACAATCCTGAGCTTGTGAACAGCGACCCATATGCAAATTGGATTATCAAGGTCCAGCTTTCCGATCCTTCAGAGGTTGAGAACCTGATGGATGCAGAGGCGTATAAGGCAGCTATAGGCGAATAACTTTCGCTACTGACAAAAAGCGAATTGCCTTCTCCGACTGTTTCAGTATTGTTTGAAACGCATTATTTTGTCATCCCGACAGAGCGGAGCGACGAGGGATCTCATAATCGCATATAATGAGATGTCTCACATGCGTTCGATATGACAATATAGGAAGGAGGGCAACCTAAATGGAATCATTATGAAATATTTCCCTCATACCCAACAGGATATTGAACAGATGCTTGCCGTTGCGGGACTCAAGTCCATGGACGAGCTCTTTGGCGAGATTCCGCAGCAGCTGCTGTTCAACCGCGAATTCAACCTCCCCGAGGCTATGTCCGAGGTTGAGATACGCAACTATTTTGAGGCATTAGGTAAACGCAACAGCAACCTTGTCTGCTTTGCGGGTGCCGGTGTCGAAGACCACTATTCACCGTCGGTGATAGCACCTATCATCTCACGCGGTGAGTTCCTTACAGCATACACTCCTTACCAGCCCGAGATTTCACAGGGTACATTGCAGTATATCTTCGAGTACCAGTCGATGATTTGCGAGCTGACAGGAATGGATGTCACCAACGCTTCAATGTATGACGGCACAACCGCCACAGCCGAGGCTATGATGATGTGTGTTGCCATTGCCAAGAAACGTAACAAGGTGCTTGTATCGGCTACTGTCGACCCGAAGGTGAAACGCGTTGTCGAGACATACGCGAAGTATCAGGGTGTAGTCATTGAGACTATCGCCGAGAAGGATGGCGTTACCGACCTTGCCGACCTTGAGGCAAAGCTTGCTGCCGACGATGTGGCAGGTGTTATCCTTGCACAGCCTAACTTCTACGGTATTGTAGAGGATTATGCCGGTGTTGCCGATATGTGCCATGCAAAGAAGGCACAGCTTGTGATGAATGCCAAGCTCTCCGCTCTTGCAGTGCTCAAGACTCCGGCAGAGTGGGGTGCAGACATCGCCTGCGGAGATGCGCAGTCACTCGGTATTCCAATGACATACGGCGGTCCTTACGTCGGTTATCTTGCCTGCACAAACGCGCATGTGCGCAAGCTCCCCGGACGTATCGCCGGTGCAACAACCGATGTTGACGGCAAGCGTGCATTCGTGCTTACATTGCAGGCACGCGAGCAGCATATCCGTCGCGAGAAGGCGAACAGCAACATCTGTTCCAACCAGTCTCTCATGGCATTGTGGGTGACAATCTACATGTCGGTGATGGGTAACAAGGGCCTCAATGAGGCTTGCTCACTCTCGTATAGCGGTGCGCATTACCTTGCCCAGCAACTTGTTGCTACCGGCAAGTGCACAATGGCATATGACAAACCGTTCTTCAACGAGTTTGCAGTGAAGACAACTGTTCCTGCACAGCAGGTGCTTGAGGCCCTTCTTGCAAACGGCATCCTCGGTGGTGTACGCATTGCCGATGATACTCTGCTTGTATGCGTTACAGAGCAGCGCTCAAAGGCCGAGATGGACAAGTTTGTCGAAATAGTAAGTAACATTTAATATAAGGAGGAGATACTATGATACGCAATTATGACAAATTGATATTCGAGCTCTCAAAGGAGGGCCGCACAGGATATTCTCTTCCAAAGAATGAACTGAAAGAGCAGCACTGCATCTGCCAGCTGCCGGCGAACCTCAAACGCGGGTCGGCACCAGAGCTCCCCGAGGTTACGGAGTTCGACGTGGTACGTCACTACACCAACCTCTCTAACAAGAACTTCGGCGTAGATACAGGCTTCTATCCATTGGGCAGCTGTACCATGAAGTACAACCCACGCATCAACGAGGAAATCAGCGCCTTGCCGTCGTTCGCACGCCTGCATCCGGCTGCTCCTGTCGAGGCTGCCCAGGGCGCTCTCGAGGTATACTACAACCTCGCAGCGTCGCTTGCCGAGATAAGTGGTCTTGGAGCATTCACGCTCAACCCCTATGCCGGTGCACACGGTGAACTTACAGGTCTTATGATTATGCGCTCATACCACATGCAGCGTGGCGACCTCAAGCGCACAAAGGTTATCGTGCCCGACAGTGCCCACGGTACCAACCCCGCGAGTGCGGCAGTCTGCGGCCTGCAGATTGTAGAGGTCAAGTCAACAGCCAACGGCACCGTTGACGTTGAGGACCTCAAGCCGTTGCTCGACGATACTGTTGCCGGCATCATGATGACAAACCCCAACACCCTCGGTATCTTCGAGACCGAAATCCCCGAGATTGCACGTCTTGTACACGAGTGCGGAGGCTTGCTCTACTACGATGGAGCCAACCTCAACGCAGTGCTCGGCAAGTGCCGTCCAGGCGATATGGGCTTCGACATCATGCACATCAACCTCCACAAGACCTTCTCTACACCTCACGGTGGCGGTGGCCCCGGTGACGGTCCTGTAGGCGTACGCGCAGGCCTTGAGGCATTGTTGCCCAACCCACAGGTGAAGAAGGATGCCGATGGCAAGTATTACATCGACACCGATGACAAGTCGGCGGGCTATGTATCGAATTTCCTCGGCAACTTCGCTGTGCTGTTGCGTGCATATACCTATATCCTCACCCTCGGTCGCGAGAATGTGAAGATGGTAGGTCCGCTCGCAGTGCTCAATGCCAACTATGTGAAGGAGTCCTTGAAGAACGAGTACTATCTGCCTATCGAGGGCGTTTGCAAGCACGAGTTCGTGTTCGACGGCCTTGCCGACAAGTCGACAGGTGTCACAACCCTCGATATAGCAAAGCGCTTGCTCGACTATGGCTACCATGCACCTACAATCTACTTCCCGCTGCTGTTCCACCAGAGCATCATGATTGAGCCTACCGAGACAGAGAGCAAGGAGACACTCGATGAGTTCATCGCAGTGATGAAGAAGGTTGCAGCCGAGGCAATAGAAAACCCGGACATTGTCAAGAGCGCTCCGCACAGCACCCCTGTGCGCCGTTTGGACGAGACTACCGCAGCACGTTTCCCCAAAACTACATATAAGCAGTTAAAAGCTGCAAGCAAAGCTTGAAGGTTAGACAATACGGTCAGCAATAGTCGCGGGTTGCATGGATGCAATTCATGCCCCGCGGTGTGCGATTAGCGAGTGTTGTCAAAGGGTAACGGACAACTTTTGTATTATATGATTAATGGGCTTGCTTACGGCAAGCCCATTAATCATATTCTTATTTCATCGCCCATAATCGCTTTTATGCGTTTTACTCTGTTCCAGACGGTCTGTCTGGGAGCATTTGTTATTCTCTCAATCTCGGGATTACTCATTCCTGCTTTCAGAAGATAACAAACCCTAAGGGTCGTTTCATTAATTTGGGGCAGTTTTTTATGTATCGCGTCTTTGAATGTAGGATATTTCTCTTCAATAGTGTGATATAGTTCTAACCAGTTTTCTTCAGTCGGTTCTTCTTGCCCTATTGCTGCCTGTTTGAATTTAGTGATAATACCGCTGTTGGTACATTTCATATTATCTTTCAGTACCATTTTCATCAAGTCGCAGTTCTGCTGTTCGCGTGTCTTCAGTAGATTCTCGGCTTTTTGAATCTCCTCATTCTTATGCTTTAGCCTGTTTCTGTATCTAAGCAAGATAAGTAATAGTATAACTATGACAGAAACGATGATTGACAAAAGAATACTTCTTCTTACTGCTGTCATTATCCCGGTTGGGCTGGTTGCCTTGTCCGAACCTGTATGAGAACTGCTTTTGCCGAAAGTCAATATTTCAATTGCATTGTAATCCCATGCTTTTTCAACATACAAATCCGATCTTTTTCTGTCCCCTCTGACTCCTGTTGTGTCTTCGTAACCCAATAAAGGATTAAGCTTAATGCTAAGATGCTTATATGCATTCCCTTTTAATTTGTTGCCGGATATAATGACTTTGAATACATCTTCGATTAAAGCGGAATCCACTTCGGTATATTTGATGTCTGTTTTATACATTATTGCTCGCCCTTTTCCAAGGGATTGGACATCAGTCAATGAGTCAAGCAACTCTATGTATAGATATGAATATTCTTTACGGAAATCTGCACTGCCTTCCCTGAAATATTCTGCATTGCGCTGTAGCTCAAGAAATGCCTCTTTGTGTGAAGTGTCGCTTATTTCATGAATTCTATCCAATAGTACTTTCCCTTTATCTTCGTTATCCGTAACAAATGTCATTGGTGTTACAGATAATAGTACAAAACACAGAATCAAAAATTTCATAATATATTATCCTAATTATATATGCAAAATTAGCATATTTATGTTTATTGCTGAACCTGTTCTTGTCCCAAGTTGTCCCAAAGTGGGTGTATGGTGTCCCAAAATGTCCCAAATAGGGCATGGTGGGACGATGTTTCTTGTATCTTATTTCTGCTATGGGGTACTTTTGTCAGCAAAAAAGTGATTATGAAAAAGATTCTTTTTATTCTGTTGCTGTTGCAGGTGACAGTAGTACAGGCACAAAAGGAAATTCTCGTATGTGGTGATGTAAGCAACCTCTTTACAAATGAGGGGATACCTAATGCAAAAGCACAGATTATACTCAAGGACTCACTTGTGGTTTTGGATTCATGCAGGACAAAGCTTAGCCTTATAACAGAAGTGACAGGAAATGTGACGTCAACTCATTTTGACAAGAATAGCGGTGCCGGTTTCAAGCTATACCTTCACAATGCTGTTGATTGTCGCGTTGTTATTGAAGCCGACGGATATATGCCTTATGCGTATGATATTCCAGCAGATGAACTTCAAGGTAAGAAAATTTATGAACTCGGTAGCTTGCTGCTTCACCCTGAACCAAAGGAGCAGACTCTGAATGAGGTAGTAGTGTCTGCAACGAAAATCAAAATGTTTTATAAAGGCGATACCGTTGTGTATAATGCCGATGCTTTCGATGTGGCACAGAGCGAGACATTACGTGAGCTTATTGAACAATTGCCAGGCACGGAGTTCCGCGACGGTCGTGTGTATGTCAACGGTCGTTATGTGGAAAATCTGCTACTCAATGGCAAGAATTTCTTCAACGGCAACATTGTGGCAGCGCTTGACAACTTACCGGCATATGTTATTGACAAGGTTAAGGTGTATGACCGCAGTGGTGAACTGACCGAAATGACAGGCAAGGATATGCATGACAGTAAGTACGTTATGGACCTCTCTCTTAAACGTGAGTATATAGGTACTTGGCTTCTTCAGGCAAGTGGCGGAGCCGGAACCGCAGAAAGATACCAAGGGCTCGGGTATCTTATGCGTATGGATGACAGGCAGATGTTTTCTCTGAATCTTGATGCAAACAATATCAATACAAAACGTGAGGTAACCTCAAGAGGGGCGCGGATGTCAATAGGTATGTCTGGTAAGGACTATTCTGTCAAAAGTGCAACTTTAAACTACTATATGGAACCGGACAGAAAATTCCGATTCAGCATTAACGGAAATGTTGATAGAGTAGAGCAAGTGGACAAGATTTTCAGAAACCATGAAACATTTCTTCCAACTGTAAATATGATGAGCCGGAGCGAAACTTTGAATTCGACAGAAAATACAGCAATCAAAGCCGGTTCATCTTTGACTTTCCGCCCTCTGAAAAACCAGAGTTACAATCTGCAATATAGTTTCAATTTCACCGACAACAACACCTTGCTTGACAACAAAAGCCTCTCCTTTTACCAACCGGGGAAAAGCGAGTGGGAAAACTTGAGTATAGACAGTATAATAAGGAGTGAAGAATTGACAGAAAAGAAAGAACTTCTATACAGCTTATTCTCACCGTCGTTGAATGAACGTGTAGGGATAGACCATAAAGTGCTGGGTTCTGCTAATTTCTCACTCGGTGGTAATATCCTTTCTTTGAAAAGCGATTTTATACACAATACAGACCGTGTTAAAGAGTATGATAATTATAATCTGACATACTTCTCCGGAGCAGACAAGGATAGACAAAGACGATATGGTAATTCACGTGATTACGCAATGAATGCCGGAGTCGCTTTGGATTTTATATATAAGTTCCTCGATTCAAAGAATAATAATGCACAAGTGATTCCATATATAAGTTATCTCTATAATTCCGGTACAATGTCACACCCTCTTTACCGCATGGAGCGCATTGACGGATGGTTGGAAGGCACTCCTTGGGATGCTGCTTCGTTGGGAACCGTTCCGCCTGCGGAACTTCTTGAGCAGTGTGTTGATGAAGAAAACAGCTTCTACAGCCACACTACAGGCAACACAGTTTCTGTCGGAGTGAGGTTTATGCACAAAAGCCGCTATCAGGACAAATCAAACATACGCATAAATGCTTCGGTTGAATTGTCCTACAATGAAAAAAGTCTGGATTATGACCGTAATGGTGACACAAGAAGAGTCCAGCGCAATGAACTTCTGTTCAAACCGAGTGTAAGCATTGACTGGTATCCTTGCAAAGGAGATTTAAGAGGCAGCGTAAGCCGTTGGAATTTCTCCTATAGCTGTACTCCGGAAATGCCACAACTGATGCAGTTGCTTACAATAAGAAATACTACAGACCCGCTCAACAAACACTATGGAAACAGCGGGCTGAAGAACGAGTATCAGCATAAAGCCGGGTTTGCATACAACTATAACCATAAGGAGAAAAAGATTGCATTCAACTGTTCTACAGATTATACTTATACCGCAAATGATATAACCACAATGTCGGCATATGACACTGCAACAGGTGTACGTACATATACCCCTGTAAACACTTCTAAAACAAATATCGTAAACAGTAATATAGGCTTTTCAATGCCACTTGATAAAAATGAACGGTTCTATCTTAGATTGGGAACCGGTGGCTACTATTCACAGTATATGAATTTGGCATCATTCAGTAACGAACCTACAGAAGGTTGTCTGACAAGAAATTATCAAGTAGCTCCTACGTTGCAGGTAGACTGTGATGTCAATAAATTCAATGCCTGTATAGCAGCGACACCTAAATTCAATTATATAAAGCAGAAAAACTATAGTGACCGTTATAATGACATAATACTTTCCGGAGAAACTTCATATACATTCCCGTTTGATGTACGCTTCTCGACACGATTTGATGCATATATAACAACCGGATATAGCAATGAGACAATGAACGGTTTCAAGCCGATATGGAATATCAATATTTCGCGTGCTTTCTTCAATAATAAATTGAACGTGGAGCTTGTTGCCAATGATATTCTGGCACGCCAAAACTCGATATCAGCAACGGTAGATGCCAATGGACGCACCGAAATATTCAGAGAACATTTGTCGAGATATTTTATGCTTAATATAAGCTACAAATTCAATTGGAGCGAGAAAACCAAAGTATGTTGCCGGGATTACGTAAGATATTGAGCAATCTTAACGGCGTAACAATTGCCGCTATGCCTAAAAAGCGTAAGGGTACATTGTATCGTGCTGTAAAAGAGGTTCGTGACGGCAAGGTTACCAAGGCAAATTGTGTTGCTGATTTGATGTCGAATTTGGATGAATAAATGTACAGCATTGTCTTTTACGATTCGTCGTATTTGGCAAACTATTTATAAAGAGGTAAAGGATTCCGGTTCTTTACCTCTTTATTTTGTGCTGTTTTATTCAATAAATACTCTGTATTGCATAAAAAAGTACGTTTTTTGTGCAGTACAGAGTGCTTTTGTTGAGCAGTGTAACTCATTCAGGTTTTTATGTGATTATAGACACATGAATACATTTTGTATAATTCTTTTATAATAGTCTGTATTCAATCTATTTTGATTATTTTTGCAAAATATCATTAAATGGTAAAACAAACAGTATATAAAATGAAACAGGAAAATGAAAAACAGACGGGATTGCCGGAAAATGCGTTCCGTCCTTTGAACGAGGGCGAGGAGTACAAGCCCTTGATGTCGCCCGACAAGAAGTACCCCGAGGTTAACTTCTGGTCGGTGTCGTGGGGTATTCTTATGGCGGTGCTCTTCTCGGCTGCGTCGGCTTATCTGGGTCTGAAGGTGGGCCAGGTGTTCGAGGCTGCAATCCCCATTGCAATCATTGCAGTAGGTATGTCTACTCTCGCAAAGCGCAAGGGCGCTCTCGGTGAGAATGTGATTATCCAATCTATCGGTGCATGCTCGGGCGTGATTGTCGCAGGTGCAATCTTTACGTTGCCGGCACTCTACATCCTGCAGGCGAAGTATCCCGAGATGACTGTGAACTTCATGCAGATGTTCATCAGCTCGCTGCTTGGCGGTATCTTGGGTATTCTGTTCCTCATTCCTTTCCGCAAATATTTTGTGAAGGAAAAGCATGGTGAATATCCTTTCCCCGAGGCTACAGCAAGTACACAGGTGCTTATCTCGGGTGAGAAGGGCGGTAGTCAGGCGAAGCCTCTGCTCATCGCAGGTCTCATCGGTGGTCTGTACGACTTCATTGTGGCTACCTTCGGCTGGTGGAACGAGAATGTGACAACACGTATAGCAGGCTGGGGCGAGCTCCTTGCCGACAAGGCGAAGATTGTCCTCAAGATAAACGTAGGTGCTGCGGTGCTTGGTCTCGGCTGTATCATCGGTCTCAAGTATGCGGTCATCATCTGCGTTGGCTCTTTGGCTGTGTGGCTGGTGATTATCCCGGGTATGTCGTTGCTCTTCGGTGACCAGGTGCTCAATGCGTGGAACCCTGCCATAGTGCAGACCGTCAGCGAGATGTCTCCTGAAGTTATCTTCAAGGAGTATGCAAAGAGCATCGGTATCGGCGGTATCGCAATGGCCGGTGTAATAGGTATCTTCAGGTCTTGGGGCATCATCAAGAGCGCTGTCGGACTCGCATCACGTGAGATCGGCGGCAAGAAGGGTGGTGAGAATGTGGAGCGCACACAGAAGGACCTCTCTATGAAAGTGGTGCTCTTCGGCTCTATCTTCACTCTGTTGCTGGTGTTCGCATTCTTTGTGTTTGATGTCATGAGCGGCAACATCCTGCACAGTGTGGTTGCTGTGTTGCTTGTGGCTGTCATATCTTTCCTTTTCACTACAGTGGCTGCAAATGCAATCGCAATCGTGGGCTCGAACCCTGTATCGGGCATGACTCTCATGACTCTTATCCTTGCATCGGTTATCATGGTTGCAGTGGGCCTGAAAGGTTCATCAGGCATGGTTGCTGCGCTCATCATGGGTGGTGTGGTTTGTACGGCACTCTCTATGGCCGGCGGCTTCATCACTGACCTCAAGATAGGTTACTGGCTCGGTAGCACTCCTGCAAAACAGCAGACATGGAAGTTCCTTGGTACATTGGTTTCTGCTGCTACCGTTGCAGGTGTAATCATGATTCTCAACAAGACATACGGCTTCACAAGCGGTGAACTTGCTGCCCCCCAGGCAAATGCCATGGCGGCTGTTATCGATCCGTTGATGAACGGCGTGGGTGCTCCGTGGTTGCTCTATGGTATCGGTGCCGCTCTTGCTCTTGTACTCACATACTTCGGTGTTCCGGCCCTTCCTTTTGCTCTCGGTATGTTCATTCCGCTTGAGCTGAACCTTCCTCTTCTTGTGGGTGGTCTCATCAACTGGTATGTGACGACACGCAGCAAGGATGCTGCCATCAATGCAGAGCGTGGCGAGAAGTGTACCCTGCTTGCATCGGGCTTCATTGCCGGTGGTGCGCTGATGGGTGTGCTCAGTGCCGGCCTCCGTTTCGGCGGCATCAACATGGTGAACGAGGAGTGGCTTGCCAACCCGATGAGCGAGGCAGTAGCTATCGTGGCTTATCTGTTGCTCATTGTATACCTTATCAAGGCAAGTATGAAGGTGAAAGCCTGATATAAAATATGTTCTGTAGCGATGACGAGGATTGAGGAGGAGAAAAGGACGGTGGAGAAGATGATACGTCTCTACTGCCGCAAGAGAGAGGGGGACAAGGAACTATGTCCCTCTTGCATGCAGTTGCTTGAGTATGCCCATACGAGGCTTTCGCGGTGCAAGTTCGGCAACGGCAAGAGTACCTGCCAGAAGTGTCCCGTCCATTGCTACAAACCGCAGATGCGCGAGAAGATGAGAGAGGTCATGCGTTGGGCAGGCCCGCGTATGATTCTCTATCATCCTGTCGATGCGGTAAAGCATATGATAAGGAGTATATAAATCATCGGTGTTCAAGCAACTGCTTGAACACCGATGATCTATATATGGATTGAACACGTGTTATCTCACGAACATGTTGTTTCCCTTTTCGAATGCGATGGTGGTTTTTCTGTCGTGGCCGGGGTAGACAACGGTCTCTTCGGGTAAAGTAAGAAGCTTCTCACGGATTGCCATAATCAGCTGCCTGTGGTTGCTGTCGGGGAAATCTGTACGTCCTATGCTGCCCTTGAAGAGCGCATCGCCGCTGAAAAGCATCTTTTCCTGTGGCAGGTGATAGGCAAGGCTGCCGGGCGAGTGTCCGGGGACTGCTATCGCCACAATACGGCTATTGCCGAACAATATCTCGTCGCCGTCGTTGAGCACGCGCTCAATGGCCGGTATCTTCTCCTCGTAACGCAGGCCGAACCTTGCCACACGCTCTTGGATATTCTCGGCCCAGGGCCAGTCTGCATCGTTGGCCTCTGTGCCAATTCCGAATGTCTCCTTGACGAAGGCATTGCCGAAGATGTGGTCAAAGTGCAAGTGAGTGTTCAGGTAGTGCTTCAATGTGAGCCCGTTGGCGTTGATGAACTCCTTTATCTCCTCACGCTCGCCGGGGAACAGTGCACCGCAGTCAATGAGTACAGCCTCCTTGGTCTCGTCCCACAGAAGGTAGCAGTTTACTTGTATGGGGTTTACAACAAATATCTTCAGTTCCATTTCTATTCCTTTATACCTGTACGTATACAACCTTTTTGTCCTTGAAGAATTCCTCCTGGAAGTAGTCACTCACATCGACAATCTCGCGGCAGTTCTTGAATTGTGCTGTCTCGGCTGTCATGTCCCCGCCCTTGAGGCAGATGATACCGTTGGGCAGCGCGTTGTTCTGCTCCTTTGATATGTTCTTGCGGCATATCTTTACAAGGTCGGGGAGCTGCATAACGGCACGGCTCACCACAAATGAGTATTTCTCCTTTATCTCCTCGGCACGGCTGTGGCTGGTGCGCACGTTGGTGAGCCCGATGGCATTGGCTATCTCTGCGGCGACACGCACCTTCTTGCCGATGCTGTCCACAAGGTGGAACTGCACTTCGGGGAACATTATCGCAAGCGGAATGCCGGGGAAACCGCCTCCGCAGCCCATGTCCATGATTGTGGTACCGGGCTTGAAGGTTATATATTTTGCAATGGCCAGCGAGTGCAGCACGTGGTGAAGATAAAGGTTCTCGATGTCCTTGCGTGAAATCACGTTTATCTTGCTGTTCCAGTCATAGTAAAGGTCGTAAAGGGCAGCGAACTGCTCTTTCTGTCTTGGGGTGATGTCGGGGAAGTATTTAAGTATGTTCTCCATTATCTGTATTCTTGTTTAAGTATGTCCTGTAACTTTTCGTATGGTATTTCTGCAATGATTTCGCCCACAGCATACGGGGCTATGTCATATTTGTTGTAGATGAATGTCAGGTTATCCTTTCCCATGACAACATTCTTCGAGATGTATAGTTCCTTGTGGTCAAAGATTACCTCGTCAAGTTCCGCAACATCTTCCACATTCAGGAAACGGATGATCGATTGGGTTATAAGCTCAATGAGCGGTTCTTCGTAGCCCTCTTTCATTATCTCGCCGATGGTGACCTCGTGGCCGTCATTGGGGTCAAAGGTGAGGGTGGTGCAGTAGCTGTTGGGATGTGCTCCACCTGTGTATTCAAAGAAATTGATGGTGTAGTTCACAAAGCCTTTGTAGCCATTGCTGCATTCGCTGCTCACCATGAACTCTTGGTTTAGCCAATGTGGCATGTCGTTGCTCTCCCTTATGTTGATATATTCCGGGCGCAGCTCCATATAATCGGCCTTGAGCTTGTCAATGTATCTGTTTCCGGCCTCGGCGATGCTCTTGCCCTCCTCGCCTGTGAGAATGTATGATATCTCGGCTACAGCCTTTTCCGTAGCAGCATTATTGTTCAATACAATATTCTGCAATGCAATGTTTGCTGTCAGTTTTGGAGAGTTGGGGACATAGCTGTCGAGCAGAATAGTGTCATTTGCGAAAAATGCTGTGTCATTAGGCTGTTCAATGACTGTCTCAACATCATTCTTTTTGCCTGTGCTTTTGGATGTTGTTCCGTTGTTGCAGGAATAAAGTGTAAAAATCATTAATGACAGTATGAATGTTCCGTACTTTTTCATGGTTCAGTTGTTTATATAATGACCGGAACCAAAGGTAGTGCTTTTGATAGGAATCAGCAAGAAAGTATCTCTTAATTTTCCAAAATAGGAGTCCCGTTGCTTTTCATTCCCCTCCATCGGTGCACGGCGGCATTCCGGTTTATTGTTTAACCTCAAAACGTGTGTTTATGAAAGTGTGTAGTATGATTGCCTTTGCAGGTGGGCTTGTGGTAGGTGGAGTAGTGGGCGGAGCAGTTGCGCTGATGTTCGCTCCCAAGAGAGGTGAGGATTTCCGTCGCGATGTCAAGGAGAAACTTGCCGATGTAAAGCGACAGTTCGCCGAGCAGGCAACAGTGTGCCATGAAGGCTATTGCAAACGCGAGGAGGTCGCTGAATAACTGTTTATATGGGCGTGATTGACGATTTTGACAATCTGTCGAAGGATGCGCAGGAGTACCTTAAAAGAAGAGTCGATGGGGTGAAGATGGACGTTATTGAGGAGTTGTCCGTGATGATGGGCAATGCTTTTGCTTCGTTGCTGCTTTTTCTGATTCTTTTTACGGCATTCCTGTTCATCCTTGTCGCAGCCGTTGCCGCATTGTCACAGCTTGTAGGTTTTGTAATAGCAATGGTTATTGCAGGTATTTTATTGCTTGTGGTCGCCTTTGTGGTGTACAGTCTGCGTGTGAGGATTTTTACCGATGGCATAGTACGGCATCTTTGCCGTCTCATGTCTGTGAGAAAGGAGGCCGGCGATGGGGAGTGAAAAGGATTTCATATCCTCTTTGAGCGAATTGAGGGCCGCCAGTCGCAGGAACACAGAGAGGGTAACGCTTTTGCGCAGTAAAATAAAGAGAGGTTACAATGTGTTGCTGCAGCAACTTTCGTTGTCAGCATTTTTAGTGCGCAAGCTCAAGGAATACACGGCAAATTTTTCCTTTTGGGATTATTTTGAAAAATAAAGTGTGAAATATTTTGTTAGCCTTTTGTGGCATCTTATCTTTGTGTGATAAATGTTGCAAATACCTGATAAAATATGACTACACTACTTATTATAATCTCGTCACTTCTCCTTGTGGCGCTCATCGCTGTATCCTTCTATTGTGCGAGGCTTTACGGCAAGAGTGTGGCACTTGAGAAGGAAAACCAACTTCTTGATGCTCAAATGCTGCAACTTGAGGACTCGCTCCGCAAGAGTGAAGATGATGCACGCACCCATCAGGCATTGCGCGAGGAGCAGTTTGTGAGGATTGCTGCCCTTGAGAGCGAGAACAGTGCCCTGAACGAGCGTCTTGATGCGCAGAAAGAGCAGTTCAGGACCTCACTCGACCAGATGCGTCTGGAGTTCAAGAGCATGGCAACAGAAGTCATCGAGAAAAACAGCGAACAGTTCAACAAGCAGTCCCAGGAGAGGCTCGAGGCCATGCTGATGCCTTTTGACAAGGACCTCAAGCAGTTCCGCGAGAAAGTAGAGAACTATTACGGCGAGGAGAGCAAACAACGTTTCTCGTTGCAGGAGAACATAAAGAGCCTTGTCGAGGCCAACCGCCGCATAAGCGACGAAGCACTCAACCTCACCCGCGCCATAACAGGAACAAACAACAACAAGTTCCAGGGCGATTGGGGCGAGACAATCCTTGAACAGATTCTTGAAAACTCCGGGCTCATCGAGGGCGAGCAGTGGGAGCATCAGGTAACGTTGCGTGACGAGAAGGGCAGTGCGGCACTCAATGAAGAAACCAAACGTGCGATGAAACCCGATGTCATTATACATTTCCCGGGGAAACGCGATATAATAATCGACTCCAAGGTGTCGCTCAAGGCTTACATGGAGTATCTTGCTACCGATGATGAGACCGTGCGTGCCCTGCGCCTGAAAGAGCATGTGGCAAGTGTGCGCCGTCACATAGACGAGCTTGCCGGCAAGCGCTACGACAAATACAACATCAATTCACTCGATTACGTGATGCTGTTCATCCCCAACGAGCCTTCATACTTTATGGCAATGGAGGCCGACAACGGGCTGTGGAACTATGCCTATAAAAAGGGTATAGTGCTGATATCACCGTCGAACCTCATTTCAACGCTTTTTGTCGTCAACTCATTGTGGACACGCGAGCGTCAGCAGCGCGATGTACAGCGCATTGTAGACACCGCAAATGCAATCTATGACAAGTTCGTGAACTTCACCGACAACTTCGGCAAGATTGAAACAGCCCTCATTAAAGCCCAGGAGGCATATGACGAAGCTTTCAAACAACTCAAGACAGGTAAAGGCAACATAAGCAAACGCCTGGGTGAGCTCAAGGACATGGGCCTTCTCACAACCAACAAGCAGCTCCCTGACAGGTTCGCCGGGGAGGAGTGAATATATTAATGAAAATGTCGGTAGCCAATTATTGGCTATCGACATTTTCATTAAGGGATTAGTGTATTCGGATATTACTCTTTTGAAACTACATTACCTTGCGTATCCACCAAATACCAATCATAACTTTCAGGGGCTTGCACCTCAAACAAATCCTTCGAGAGCATATTGATATCTGAATATAGTGCAAGAGTTATCGGCTTGCCTGTTATTCGATTCATTATACCATAACGGTTCATAACCTCATATTTAGCATAGTCCGCAAAGGCATATTGAATATCTCCACACTCGTTGTAACCAATCGGGTAATTCAAATAATATGTGCCATCAAACATGAATGGCTGAACTATATTACCATCAAAATCCACCTGCCACTTCATGCCACCTTTTGTAAGGATAAAGCCATCAGGAAGAATGTTAATATAGCCATACTCCGCAGGATATACGACTGTGCAATCCGAATTGAGAACGCCATGCTTATTGTCCTTGACTATAACACGATAGCCGCTCTTGTGAGGAGCCCAGATCTCATCGTAGGCAGGTTCAACAACCCAATTGCCCGATTTATCAATCAAGCCCAAATCGCCATCAGCATTAGGCGTTGCGCAATAGCCATTGTGGAACACATAACCGAACTCCCACATACGACACTTGTCGGTATAGTCAAACTGGAACGGAATAACAACTTCGTTATTGGCATTGATAAAGCCAATCTTATCGTCCTTCATAACGGCCGCCAAACCATCGGAGAACACCCATGCTTTGCGGTAGTCGTTAGTCTCGGCATCAATAACAATACGACCAGTATTAACATTTATGTAACCGCGCTTATTAGGCAATGCATAAACTGCCAGCGAGTCATTCTCGGAGGTCTCTGACACCCAGTTGATCTTGTCGGTAGTATATTCCCCCGTCTGCTTGTCATAGACTCTCCACTTGTTATCAGAGAATGAATGAAGAGTAATATTGTCCGACAGTTTGCGGTCCCAATAATCTCGTCCATACTCATCTTCATAGAGAGCATAGGCCACAAGAGCGACAAAGCCTACGGGAACAATAATAAAGATTGCTACAATCGAGCGGCGAAGCCACTTCGAACGCTTCTTCCACCAGTTACGAATTGTGCGCCAAGCAAGGCGGCCAAAAGCAATAATTGCTGTAAAAATCAAGGCTACCACACCGAGCAGTGCCTGAAAAATTTGTTTTAGATGTTTCATCGTTATTCTGTTTTTGCAAGTTCTTTGTTATTGTTCATATTGGCTGTAAGATACATTACAACGCAGAGGAGCAGGAACAATAATGCTGAGCCAGCGAGCAGTGCGTAAGTCTCCATTTGAAGCAGCATATAGTTCAACGCATATACTACTGCTACAAATCCGCCAAGGACATAAGCACTACGGCTCTTCAAGATGGCTCTGAAGTAGAACATCAGTGCACTTGTTGTCATCGATGCTGCAATTATGTACGCTACGCCAAAGGTTATAAACTCGGAGAAGGCAACCAACAATGAGTAGAACAGCACGAGCGAAAGACCTATTACTGCGTATTGGATAGGATTAATCTCCTTGCGAGTCAGGAACTCCACGAACAAGCCTGCCACAAAAACAAGAATGATGATGAGCATTCCATACTTTGCCGAACGCATTGACTGCTGATAAGGATTAGCGGGATCTACGAACTTGACCCCCATGTCATCGTAGCTCGAACTGTTGAAACTTGACACGCTCCAAGTGGCATTGAATCCATTGTCCTTAACCTCTCTGGTATTTGGCAGCATTGCTCCCTGGAAACTTGGGTGCGGATAAGATGAACTTATAGCCACCGTGGTATTTCCGTCGCTTGAAGGGTTAAAGAAGAGTGACTCTGTACCTTTTAAGTCAAAGGTAAATGCAAAATCAATGATATCACCATCCTTCGCTCCCTTGGGAAATACGACATTGGCAACAAACTCTTCCGACTGACGGCGGAGTTCAAAGGTTTGGCCGCCAAAAGTCAGCAGCGAAGGATTGCTGAACCCCTTAATGTCAGCCACCTTAAAGCAGAACTCATTATCCCTTGCAACAACTGATTTCTCAGTGATTGGCAGCTTGCCGGAAATCTGAACCTTGGAGTTGTAGACAATCACATCATAAATCGAGCGATGCAACACATCGGTTTCAACATCTGCCGTGTAATCCACCTGTGAGCAATATGAATCATAATCCTCCACATAGGTCTGTTTGCCGCTTGGTTCAATCTTCTTGTCTACCATTCTTGTCTCGACTACATACGACTCCAAATAAGGAGCAGAAACGGTTTGAGGCTTGGCATAAGAGTTTGCCACCTCCATTTTAACGGAATCCTTTGTCTGTTCACGGTTTTCAATTACGCCCTTGATCATTGCCAAAGGGATAAGCAATAGAAGTGAAATAGCTGCAACAAGGCTGACTTTTATCGCTGTGCGTTTTGCGTTTGAGTTTACTTTTGTTTCCATATCTATTCTTATCTATTGTTTAACTATTTTTCCTCATCAAAGAAGTTCTCGTTAGCTTCCTCTGCATCGAAATCAGGTGCAGCCATACAAGAATAGAGGCGTTCGCGGCTTCTGCTCACGATACCAGCCATTCCATGAACACCAGCGGAAGTTGCATTAAATCTCAATGTGTTAGTAATTGAGATTGTCGCTGCCACAGCCTCTACATCTTGATTGGCACCGATGTAGGCAAACACCCAACCTTTGGCCTTGAGTTCATCAACAAGAGCCTTGATAGCCTTGCCGCTGTACTCCTTTGAAGCGTTCTCGTAGCCGTCGGTTACAACCGTTACAAGCACCTTATCATCCTCGGCAACTTTCTTACGAAGCGCATTCAGCGAAATACCCATTGCATCGTACAATGCGGTGCAGCAATCTGGCTGATAGGTTTCTGCCGTAAGTTCTTTGATCTCATCCACAGGAACACACTCATAGACGGTCTTTACATCATCGTTAAAGGTTACAAGGCTCACATAATGTTCCTGCTCTTCGTGCTTCTTCTGAGCTGAACGAATTGTCTGGATAGTCTCGT
>CALCEC010000069.1 GCA_937900095.1 uncultured Bacteroidales bacterium
GCGACCCCAACCTTGGCAAGGTTGTGCTCTACCAACTGAGCTATTTCCGCATTTGTCAAATATGCTCGTTTGTTTTGCTCATCCTTGCCAAGGTTGGAAACCTTATTCTTTGCGGCAAGATGTGCTCTACCAAGTGAGCTATTTCCGCATTTGTCAAACATGCTCGTTTGTTTTGCTCATCCTTGCCAAGGTTGGAAACCTTATTCTTTTGCGGCAAGGTTGTGCTCTACCAACTGAGCTATTTCCGCATTTGTCAAACATGCCCGTTTGTTTTGCTCATCCTTGCCAAGGTTGAAAACCTTATTCTTTGCGGCAAGGTGTGCTCTACCAACTGAGCTATTTCCGCAGTGCGTTTCGCTTAACGGGTGCAAAGGTAGTGCTATTTTTTAAATCTGCAAAACTTTTTGAGGTTTTTTTATCACAAAGACAGAAAAAACTGCATCAACTTGGATAAAACACTCTATTATAGCTTTTGTGACCTATTATATATCGGAACCCGCTAAATTAGACAAGACTCCACAACACCACTTTGCTGTTCAATAAAAAAGCGAGATACTTTCGTTCTCGCTTGCTCTTCAGGTAGGACTTGAACCTACGACCCCCTGATTAACAGTCAGGTGCTCTAACCGACTGAGCTACTGAAGAATTTTGTCTCCTTTGTCGTTTGACGTTGCAAAAGTAGTATAACTTTTTTTCATATGCAAACATTTCGGCATTTTTTTATTCTTGACCATAAAAAAAACGCAATATCAAGCAAAACATATTATAAAAAAGGTAAAAACAGCTGATAAAATGCCGTTTTAAGAGAGTAAAAGAGTATCTTCGCAAACGATAAACAAAAACGACCCAACGATATGAAAAAAGCATATAACTACACATTACTGTTTCTCGCGCTGTTTTTCATGACATCTGCAAACAGCATTGCAGATGACAAGCACAAGTTCCGCCTGGCACGTCAGCTGGCGGTCTTCAATTCAATAGTCAAAGATCTCAACCTGTTCTATGTGGACAGCATAATGCCCGATAGAATGATCAATAAAGGTATAGACGCAATGCTCAGATACCTTGACCCGTACACAGTGTACTACCCCGAGGAGAAGAACGAGGAGCTCAAGATGATGACAACCGGCAAATATGCCGGCGTAGGCTCGACAATACGTTTCCACAAGGAAAAGAACACCACTGTATTTACCGGCCCTTACGAGAACATGCCGGCATTCAAGGCCGGAATAAAAGCCGGAGATGCCATTGTTTCAATAGACGGCAAGAAGACCGAGGGATTGAGCGTGGACAGCGTAAGCGACATGTTGCGCGGTGAACCAGGAACAAAACTGACTGTTGTTGTAGAGCGCCCGGGCACCAAAGGGAATATGACATTCAGGTTAGAGAGAGAGAGCATTGCACTGCCACCTATAAGCTATTACGGAATAGAGCACGGGAATATCGGCTACATATCACTTGTAAGCTTTACAGAGAACTGTGCCAAGGATATGCGTCACGCGGTAATCGACCTGAAGAAAAAAGGGGCAGAGTCATTCATAATCGACCTCAGGAGCAATGGTGGCGGACTTTTGGATGAAGCAATAGATATTGTGAACATCTTTGTCCCTAAAGGCAAGGTAATAGTTACCACAAAAGGGAAAATCAAGCAGTCAAACGAGACATTCGAGACCAAACGTGAGCCTATAGACACAGAGTCACCGGTTGTGATACTTGTCGACGGGCAGACAGCATCGGCATCAGAGATTGTAGCAGGAGCCTTGCAGGACCTTGACAGGGCTGTAATCATCGGCTCCCGCACATTCGGGAAAGGCTTGGTACAGAGCACACGCCCCGTAAGCGGTGGCGGACACCTGAAACTTACTACAGCGAAATATTACATTCCTAGCGGACGTTGCGTACAGGCCCTTGACTACTCACACATGCTTGAGGACGGCAAGACCACACGTGTGCCAGATAGCTTGACAAACGTATTCTACACAGCTGCAGGGCGCGAAGTACGCGACGGTGGCGGCATACGCCCCGACATTGAGCCCAAAGGCGAAGAACTGTCGACACTGATTTTCCACCTGCTGCAGGACATGACAATATTCGACTTCGCAACAGAGTTCTGCCTAAAGAACGAAAGCATTGAAGCCGCATCGTCTTTCACAATCAGTGACGAGACTTACGAGGAGTTCAAGCAGTTCATCAAGGCAAGAAACTTCAGCTATGACCTTATGAGTGCAAAAGTCCTTACCGACCTGAAGAAAATGGTTGAATTGGAAGGCTTCAAGGATATTGTAAAAGAAGAGATAGAGTCACTGGAAAAGAAGTTGCAGACAAATCTTGACCATTCACTCGAGCATTTCAGCAAAGATGTGAAGACACTTATCGCCGAAGAAATAGTTGTCCGATATTATGGAGAAAAAGGCGGTATAATATACAGTTTAAGGGAAGATACAGACATTCTCGAGAGCTACAAGATATTGGGAGACAAAGAGAAGTACAATGAAATACTCACTCCCAAAGCTAAAGATGCAAAGAAAGCCAAGGAATAACAAATAAACCGGGTAACCAAACAGTTATCCGGTTTATTTGTTGAAGATGCGGATAAAGATGGTGGGGACAACGTCTCGTATAATGCAGAAGCCCGCCTTACGGCCACGTGCATCGATAGAGGAAAGTCATTCATTTAACACAGCCTCCACCTTATCACCATTAATATAAATCCCTATATTGGAATTATTGCCAACTTTAATAGAAAGAGTATCGTTTGAAACACCACCAATGACCTTCAGCATCGACTCTGGAGAGAAATATGTTATCTCTCGTACAATACGCTTACCGTTCTCTATTACCGTATCATTGACATAATAACGGTTCACCATCAGCAAGGTATCGGTGTTTACTGCCTGCGAAGAGAAGAGCAGGCTGTCATCAAGCAACACATCACACCCTACTCCACCATGACTCCCCGAGATATGGATATTATAGACAAACATCTTTGAACTTACACTCTTTGATGCCTCACCCATTGCATAATAGACAAATAGCACCATAGTAAAAATAAGAACGGCAAAAAAGAATACACTACCGTAAAGAAACCTGAGATTGGACCTTGAACTTCTATTGACTTTCATTTGGACTGTTTTGCTTACGAAGATATATAAAATCCCTGTTTCATGCACTATAAAAGCGTAACAAAAGCAGCATATCGGAACAAAACTCAAAAAAACAGGCTATATATTATAAAATAAGGAGGAAACATTTGCACAAAAGAGTTATTATTACTAATTTTGCAGTGTAAGATGATGATGAGGGGCCGACAAGCCCCTCTTTTTTATACAAACACCGTTTCTTTCAACAAAGAATCACACCATACAATCCAACATTAAAGAAGTAATATGATTGACAGACAACAGGTAATCGATTTAACAAACGAGTGGCTTGCCGACAAGGAGTATTTTTTGGTAGATGTCGTTATCAGCAAAGACGACAAGATAACAGTTGAGATTGACCATGCCGAAGGCGTGTGGATTGAAGATTGCGCAGAATTGAGCCGTCATATCGAGAACGGCTTGAGTCGCGATACCGAGGATTATGAGCTTGAAGTCGGTTCTGCCGGTCTGGGACAACCGTTCAAGGTTCTTCAGCAGTATCAGAACCATGTAGGCCTTGAGGTGGAGGTGCTGACCAAGGAAGGCAAGAAGCTAAAGGGAATACTCAAGGAGGTTACAGCCGAAGAGTTCATTGTCACAATCAGCAAGAAAGAAAAGGTAGAGGGCTCAAAGCGTCCCCAGCTTGTCGAGGATGATTTGCATTTCACCTACGACAGCATCAAGTACACAAAGTATATTATAAATTTCAAATAAAATGGCAAAGAAAGAAGAAACAATCAGCCTTCTTGATACATTTCAAGAATTCAAGGAGTCGAAGAACATCGACCGCACAACAATGATAAGCGTGCTCGAGGAGAGCTTCCGCAAGGTACTTGTTAACATGTTCGGGACAGACGAGAACTACTCGGTCATCGTCAACCCCGACCGTGGTGATTTCGAGATACAGCGTCGTCGTATTGTTGTTGCCGATAATGAGGTAAAGGACAGCAACTTCGAGATATCCTTGAGTGAGGCACAGCTTATCGATGATACATTCGAAGAGGGTGAGGAGGTAAGTGAAATCGTGAACTTCGCAGAGTTCGGCCGCCGCGCAATCCTGAACCTGCGCCAGACACTCGCATCAAAGATTCTTGAACTTGAAAAGGACAGTCTTTACAACAAATACAGCGAGAGAATCGGCCAGATAGTAAGTGCAGAGGTATATCAGATATGGAAGAAAGAGCTGTTGCTTGTTGACAGTGAGGGCAATGAGCTCATCCTGCCCAAGAGCGAGCAGATTCCAAGTGACTTCTACCGTAAGGGCGACAACGTACGCGCAGTTGTAGCGAACGTAGACAACCAGAACAACAACCCGAAGATTATCCTCAGCCGTACATCTCCGATGTTCCTGCAGCGTCTTTTCGAGCTTGAGGTTCCCGAGATCAATGACGGCCTCATCACCATCAAGAAGATTGCACGTATCCCAGGCAAGCGCGCAAAGATTGCAGTGGAGACATACGACGAGCGTATAGACCCGGTTGGTGCTTGCGTAGGCGTTAAGGGTTCACGTATACACGGTATCGTACGCGAGCTGCGTAACGAGAATATCGACGTCATACCTTATACATCAAATATTGAACTCTTCATTAAGCGAGCATTAAGTCCCGCAAAAATCAACAACATTACCATTGACGAAGAGAAGCGCGTTGCTGACGTAAACCTAAAGAAAGAGGAAGTTTCACTTGCCATCGGAAAGGACGGTCTCAACATCAAGCTTGCGAGCATGATTACCGATTACACAATCAATGTATACCGCGAGATTGACGCCCAGCAGGAAGATGACATCTACCTCGACGAGTTCACTGACGAGATTGAGGAGTGGGTAATTGAGGCTATCAAGAATATCGGCCTTGACACAGCCAAGGCAGTACTTAATACTCCACGAGAGGTTCTCATTGAGAAATCCGACCTTGAGGAAGACACTGTTGACCACGTTATAGAAGTTCTGAAAGCAGAATTCGAGGACGAGGATTATGACGACAACGAAGAATAAACAAAAAAGAGGAGAGTACGAATGAAGATAAGATTGAATAAAGTACAAAAAGAGCTCAACCTTGGTTTGAACACTATCGTAGAGTTTCTGCAGAAAAAGGGGTTCGAGATAAAGGAAGACCCTAACGCAGTAGTGCCCGAGGCGGGTTACAATATGCTCATCGAGGAGTTCAGCGCCGACAAGAAGGCTCGCATACAGTCTGACAACTTCCTCAAGGAACGTCAGAACAAAGAGAAGCCAAAGAGTACCGTCATTGAGGAGCCAAAGAAATTGGAACCTAAAAAAGAAGAGCCCAAGCCGACTCCTGCCGTTGTTGCGGAGACACCAAAGGTGGAACCGAAGGTAGAGGAGACTCCGAAGAAAGCGGAACCACTCATCAAGGTGACACGAAGGATCGACCTTGACGCGCTCAACAAGAAAAAGGAAGAGCCCAAGAAAGAAGAGCCGAAGAAAGCTCCTGTTGTTGCAGAACAGCCGAAGCCGGTTGTTGAGGAGCCGAAGGAAGAGGAGCCTGTAAAGACAGAGCCAAAGAAGAGCGAGCCACAGCCGCAGCTCACACAGGTTGAGGAGGTTGCAGCTCCCAAACTCAACATCATAGGTCAAATCGACCTATCTGCAATCAACCAGTCTACCCGCCCCAAGAAGAAGAGCAAGGAGGAGAAGAGAAAGGAGCGCGAAGAGAAGGACAAGCAGCGCGAGGAGCAGCGTAAGGCTCAACGCGAGGCACAGCGTCAGCAGAACGTAAGCAACAGCGAGGGCGGTGACAAGAAGAAGAAACGTCAGCGTATCAACAGCCAGCGCGTAGATATCAACGACGTAAAGGAGAGCGGCAGTGACAACAACAATAAGGATTGGAGTGCAAACCGCAACAAGAACAATAACAACAACCCGTCACAGGGCAGCCGCAAGGACCGCGACCGCCAGCACAAACGTTTCGACAAGAACGATGTGAACGAGGAGGATGTGTCAAAGCAGATAAAGGAGACACTTGACCGCCTCACCAACCGCGGCAAGGGCAACAAGTCTGCGAAATACCGTAAGGAGAAGCGCGACATGGCTGCCGAGCAGAGAATGCAGCAGATGAGCGAGGAGATGGAGCAGAGCAAGGTTCTGCAGCTTACCGAGTTCGTGACAGCAAACGAACTTGCAAGCATGATGAATGTATCTGTAACACAGGTCATTGCCACATGTATGAGCATCGGTATGATGGTGTCTATCAACCAGCGTCTTGACGCCGAGACAATCAATATTGTAGCAGAGGAGTTCGGCTTTACCACAGAATACGTTAGTGCCGAGGTTGCCAATGCTATTGAAGAGACAACTGACAGCGAGGAGGATCTGGAGCCACGCGCACCAATCATTACCGTGATGGGTCACGTAGACCACGGTAAGACCTCTCTGCTCGACTACATCCGCAAAGCCAATGTTATTGCAGGTGAGGCCGGCGGTATCACACAGCACATCGGTGCATACAATGTAAAGATGGAGAGCGGCAAGCGCATCACATTCCTTGACACCCCGGGTCACGAGGCGTTTACAGCGATGCGTGCACGTGGTGCAAAGATTACAGATATTGTCATCATCATCATCGCGGCCGACGACAGCGTGATGCCCCAGACCAAGGAGGCCATCAACCATGCCATGGCTGCCGGTGTACCTATTGTATTCGCATTCAACAAGTGCGACAAGCCCACTGCCGATCCGAACAAAATCAAGGAGGAGCTTGCGAACCTCAATATGCTTGTCGAGGATTGGGGCGGCAAGTACCAGTCACAGGAGATTTCCGCAAAGAAAGGTATGGGTGTAGAGGAGCTTATGGAGAAGGTTCTTCTCGAGGCCGAGCTCCTTGACCTCAAGGCAAACCCCAACCGCAAGGCAACCGGTTCAGTAATCGAATCTACTCTTGACAAGGGCCGTGGTTACGTTGCCACAGTGCTTGTACAGAACGGTACACTCAAGGTGGGTGACATTGTTGTTGCCGGCACACAGTGGGGTAAGGTAAAGGCAATCTTCAACGAGCGCAACCAGCGCATCAAGGAGATTCGCCCGGCAGAGCCCGCGCTTATCCTGGGTCTCAACGGCGCTCCTGCAGCAGGTGACACATTCAACGTTGTAGACAGCGAGCGCGAGGCACGCGAGATTACCGGCAAGCGCGAGCAGTTACAGCGTGAGCAGGGCCTGCGTACACAGAAGATGCTTACACTCGACGAGGTGGGACGCCGTATCGCCCTCGGAAACTTCCAGACCCTCAACATCATTGTCAAGGGTGACGTGGACGGTTCTATAGAGGCTCTCAGCGACTCACTCATCAAGCTCTCTACCGAGACTATCCAGGTGAATGTAATCCACAAGGCTGTTGGTCAGATTTCGGAGAGCGACGTGAGCCTTGCAGCGGCATCCGATGCCATCATCGTGGGCTTCCAGGTACGTCCTTCAGTTACAGCACGTAAGGTTGCAGAGAACGAGGGTGTCGACATCCGCATCTACTCTATCATCTACGATGCTATCGAGGAGGTCAAGGCCGCAATGGAGGGTATGCTTGCTCCAATCGTGAAGGAGGAGATTACAGCAACCATCGAGGTACGCGAGACATTCCACATCAGCAAGGTTGGTACAGTTGCAGGATGTATGGTCCGCGAGGGTAAGGTAAAGCGCACCGACCGTGCACGCCTCATCCGCGACGGTATCGTTATCCACACCGGCTCACTTGCAGCGCTCAAGCGCTATAAAGAGGATGTAAAGGAGGTGGCTACCAACTTCGAGTGCGGTATCAGCCTTACCTCTCAGGATGACATCAAGGTTGGCGATATCATCGAGACATTCGTAGAGGTTGAGGTTAAGCAGAAACTATAATCAAAAAAATATGAATGTTCTTGACATAATTTATTTTGCAGTTACAGTATGTGCCCTATTTGGTGGCTACAAGGCAGGCTTCTTGAGCAAGGTATCTTTTCCATTGGGAATCCTGTTCGGTATATTCAATGCCTCTGTACTGTTCACCGACACAAGTGAGCTGCTCAAGAACTACCTTGATTGGGACGAAACAGCAATATCAGTGACAGCGTTTATAGTGATTATGGTACTTTCCGTAATCGCTATAAGCCTGGCTATAAGCATCATATGCTGGTTACTGAAGCTACTCGGGCTGAACATATTCAACCGAATAGCAGGAGCATTACTCTCTGCTTTCTTGACACTGCTTATCGTTACTGCAATAGTTGACCTGACATCACTTGTTGCACCCGATAACAAAATCACTGGCAAAACAACACAGGAGCAATCAGTGTTGTACAACAAGGTAGTGAATGACATATACAAGAAAACAATTACGAGACTTTTTTAGAAGTGCGGAGAAAAAGAGATGAAGAACAACATACTAAAAAAGATAGCGGATAAAGCATACGAATTCGGATTTGTCAGCAAAATAAAGACTGAAATAATAGAACGAGGACTGAACGAGGAGACAATCAGGCTTATCTCAAAAAAGAAGAATGAGCCCGATTGGCTACTTGAATTCCGCCTTGAGGCCTACAGATACTGGCTCACTTTGAAGATGCCCACCTGGGCACACCTGAATATCCCGCCCATCGACTACCAGGCAATCTCCTATTATGCCGACCCTTTGCAGAAGAGCAAGGAGAACAAAAACAAGGAGATTGACCCGGAACTGATGAAGACCTTCGAGAAACTGGGTATCCCGCTTGAGGAACGTCTGGCATTGAGCGGCACTGCCGTGGATGCAGTAATGGACTCGGTGTCGGTAAAGACCACCTTCAAGGAGGAACTCAAGGAGAAGGGAATCATCTTCTGCTCTATGAGTGAGGCGGTGCATGAACACCCCGAGCTTGTACGCCAATACCTTGGAACGGTAGTGAACTACCGCGACAACTTCTATGCCGCGCTGAACTCAGCAGTGTTCAGTGACGGTTCGTTTGTCTTTATACCTAAAGGCGTCCGCTGTCCCCGCGAACTGTCGACATACTTCAGGATAAACGCAGCCAATACCGGCCAGTTCGAGCGCACGCTCATCGTTGCCGATGACAACAGTTACGTATCGTACCTTGAGGGTTGTACAGCCCCAATGCGCGACGAGAACCAGCTCCACGCGGCAATTGTTGAGATTGTTGTGAACAACAATGCCGAAGTCAAATACAGCACAGTACAGAACTGGTACCCCGGTGATGCCGAGGGCAAGGGTGGCGTATACAACTTCGTTACAAAGCGTGGTGACTGCCGTGGAGCTAACAGCAAGCTCTCGTGGACTCAAGTAGAGACCGGCTCGGCAATAACATGGAAATACCCCAGCTGCATACTGCGTGGCGACAACTCGCAGGGCGAGTTCTACTCCGTGGCACTGACGAACAATTTCCAGCAGGCCGACACCGGAACAAAGATGATTCATCTTGGCAAGAACACCCGCAGCACAATCATAAGCAAAGGCATCTCGGCCGGCAAGAGCCAGAACTCATACCGAGGACTGGTACGTGTGAGCAAGAATGCCGACGGTGCGCGCAACTACAGCCAGTGTGACTCGTTGCTGCTGGGCGACAAGTGCGGTGCCCACACATTCCCCTACATGGACATACACAACAACAGTGCGGTCATCGAACATGAGGCAACCACCTCAAAGATATCCGAGGACCAGCTGTTCTACTGCAACCAGCGAGGAATAGGTACCGAGGAGGCCATCGGACTCATCGTCAACGGCTATGCCAAAGAGGTAATCGACAAACTGCCTATGGAGTTTGCCATAGAAGCACAGAAACTGCTCAGCGTTTCACTTGAAGGCGCTGTAGGTTGATAAAGTAAGAAGATTATGGAGAATTTATTAGAGATTAAGAACCTCCATGCCACCATTGACGGCAAGGAGATATTGAAAGGAATAAACCTCACCGTAAAGGCCGGCGAGGTACACGCCATAATGGGCCCCAACGGCTCGGGCAAGAGTACCTTGAGCAACGTTCTTGTGGGACATCCTGCATACACAGTGACCGAAGGTGAGATATACTATAAGGGAAAGAACCTTCTGGAGCTGCGCCCCGAGGAGCGTAGCCATGAGGGCCTGTTCCTCTCGTTCCAGTACCCTGTGGAGATTCCCGGCGTGAGCATCACCAACTTCATGCGTGCTGCCATCAACGCCAAGCGCCAGTATCTGGGACAGGAGCCCATGAACGCCACTGAGTTCCTGAAGATGATGCGCGAGAAGCGCGCACTTGTAAACCTTGACAGCAAGCTTGCCAACCGTTCGGTGAACGAAGGCTTCAGCGGCGGTGAGAAGAAGCGCAACGAGATATTCCAGATGGCAATGCTTGAGCCCACACTCAGCATCCTTGACGAGACCGACTCCGGACTTGACATCGATGCACTGCGTATTGTAGCCGAAGGTGTAAACAAGCTCAAGCGCGAGGACACATCAAGCCTTGTCATCACACACTACCAGCGCCTGCTCGACTACATCAAGCCCGACATCGTGCACGTACTCTACAACGGAAAGATTGTAAAGACCGCGGGCCCCGAACTCGTCATGGAGCTTGAGGAGCGCGGATATGACTGGATTAAAAACGAGAACCAGCAATGAGCCACGAACAGGAGTATATTGAGATATTCGACCACAACAGAGAGTTGATTGAGGAGCCTTGTGCTACCCTGCTCAATGCGGCACGCGGCAGAGCCGCCGTGCAGTTCAGGAGCATGGGTTTCCCGGGTATCAAGGAAGAGAACTGGCTGCACAGCAACGTGGCAAAGAGGTTCGCCACCGATTTCGGAATGAATCTTGGCCGTGTTGAGGTAAAGACTGATATGCAGAGCATATTCACCTGTGATGTGCCCAACCTGAAGACCCGCCAGGCCTTCATCATCAATGATACGTTCCGCAACTCTACAGGCGGCAAGGAACTCCCGGAAGGAGTCATCCTCGCAAGCCTCAACGAGACAGCCGAGAAGTACCCTACCCTGTTGCAGCCATACTACGACGCCCTTGCCGTGAACGGTGACAACATTGCACAGTTCAACACAATGTTCGCCCAGGACGGTATGGTGCTTTACGTTCCAAAGAACTGCGTCATCGATGAGACAATACAGGTAGTAACCCTTCTGCAATCAAATGTGGAGATGCTCTCCAACCGCCGCCTGTTGGTAATCCTTGAGGAGAACAGCAGCGCGAGCCTGCTCATCTGCGACCACTCGTCGATGGAGAAACAGACACTCTCCACACAGGTGATGGAAGTATTCCTTGGACGCGGTGCGCAGTTCAACCTATACGAACTTGAAGAGACATCGCACAGCAACACACGTCTGGGGCACCTATATGTGCGTCAGCAGGCTGACAGCAGCTTCAACCACAGCAACATAACCCTCACCAACGGCTTCACGCGCAACTACATAAACGTGTCGCTCGAGGGCCACGGTGCAGAAACGAACATCTGCGGTCTTGCCATTGGCGACAAGGAGCAGCACATCGACAACCACACGTTGGTAGACCACAAGACAGGCAACTGCAACAGCAACGAACTGTACAAGTATATCCTCGACGAGCACTCAACAGGTGTGTTTGCCGGCAAGATGCTCATACGCCCCGACGCGCAGCACACCAACTCACAGCAGACAAACCGCAACCTGTGCCTCACCAGCGACGCGCACATGTATGCCCAGCCACAGCTGGAGATATATGCCGATGACGTGAAGTGCAGCCACGGCTCTACAGTGGGACAGCTCGACGAGAATGCCCTCTTCTACATGCAGCAGCGCGGCATCCCGGCCGACGAGGCACGCCACCTGCTGATGTATGCCTTTGCAGGCGAAGTGATAGATCACATCGGTATTGAGGCACTGCGCGACAGACTGCACATGCTCGTGGAGAAGCGCTTGCGCGGAGAGCTCAACCATTGCAAGGGATGCTCACTATGTAAATAAGTGAAAGAGACTTTAACAGATTTCAGTTTTAAAGATGCTCAATACTGACGAGATACGCAAGGAGTTCCCCATCCTGGGGCAAAAGGTACACGGCAAGCCGCTTGTTTACCTTGACAACGCTGCGACCACACAGAAACCGCAGTGCGTCATCGATGCCATAAGCGAGGTATACTGTACCATCAATGCCAACGTGCACCGTGGCGTGCACCACCTCTCACAGGTGGCCACTGAGGCCATGGAACAGGCACGCACTAAGGTAAAAGAGTTCATCGGTGCAGCAAACCGTCACGAGATAATCTTCACCCGTGGCACAACAGAGAGCATCAACCTGGTAGCGTCATCATTCGGCGGCACATTCCTCAAGAGCGGCGACGAGGTCATCATCTCATCAGTAGAGCATCACAGCAACATTGTGCCCTGGCAGCTGCTCCGCGAGCGCATAGGCATCAGCCTGCGCATCATACCCCTTACAGCAGAGTGCAGGTTGGACATTGAGGCATATAAAGGGCTCTTCAGCGAGCGCACGAAGCTGGTGAGCGTGGCACACGTATCTAACGTACTCGGTGTAACCAACCCTGTAAAGGAGATTATCGATATTGCCCACAACCACGGTGTACCGGTGTTGGTGGACGGTGCACAGAGCACCCCACATATAAAGGTCAACATGCAGGAGCTTGATGCCGACTTCTTTGCTTTCAGCGGGCACAAGGTGTATGCCCCCACAGGCATCGGTGTGCTCTACGGCAAGGAGAAGTGGCTCGATGCCATGCAACCCTACCACGGCGGCGGCGAGATGATAAAGAGTGTACACTTTGAGAAGACCACCTTCAACGAGTTACCTTACAAGTTCGAGGCCGGAACACCCGACTACACAGGCATCATAGCCCTTGGCAAGGCACTCGAGTGGGTTGAGAACAAAGGAATTGAGAATATCGCAGCACACGAGCACAAGTTGACACTATATGCCGTTGAGCAGCTGAAAAGGATTGAGGGGATGCGTATCTTCGGTGACCCCGACGGTGCAGCCGTTTCATTCCTTGTGGGCGACATTCACCCAGCCGACCTCGGCACAATTCTCGACCACCTGGGTATCGCTGTACGCACAGGACACCACTGTGCACAGCCCCTCATGGAGCTGTTGGGCATTCCAGGTACAGTGCGCGCATCGTTCGCCGCTTACAACACAAAAGAGGAAGTAGATACACTCATCAAAGGCATCGAAAGAGCCGTCAAAATGTTCGCATAATGCTTAAGCCCTACCAGACTGAAGGAGTCATAGAAGCCGGATGCGACGAGGCCGGCCGTGGTTGCCTTGCAGGCGACGTATACGCGGCAGCAGTCATACTGCCACCCGACTTCACCAACGAGTTGCTCAACGACTCCAAACAACTCACCGAAGCACAGCGCTACCAGCTGCGCGAGGTTATCGAGCGCGAGGCTGTAGCATGGTCAGTAGGCATTGTAACAGCAGCGGAGATCGACAGGATAAATATCCTCAGGGCATCAATACTTGCCATGCACCGCGCCGTTGACGGACTAAAGGTACGCCCCGAACACCTGCTTATTGACGGCAACAAGTTCAACCCCTACCCTGGCATCACTCACAACACCGTTGTCAAGGGCGATGCGACATTTATGAGCATTGCCGCAGCCTCAATCCTTGCAAAGACCTACCGCGACGACTACATGATGCGCATAGCCCATAAGTATCCCATGTACGACTGGCAAAGCAACAAAGGCTATCCCACCGCAAAGCATCGTGCAGCCATACGTCAGTACGGCACTACACCCTATCACAGAATGTCGTTCAACCTTCTGGGCGAAGAGCCCAAACAGTTGGAATTGTCGTTTGAATAAAGCATCTAAACCGCACACTTGTTCATACCGATTTTAGGGACGGTACCAGCGTGTCCGCCCAAAAGCGACGAGGGAGCTCTAACCGCGCACCTGTCATGCTGGAGCAAAGCGAAGCATCTAAACCGCGTACTTGTCATCCCGAGCGAGCAAAGCGACGAATGCCGCAGGTTTAGATAAAGCTGCGATTAAGCAAGCGAGATACAAGTTTACTTTAATCTCACTGCGAGCGAAAGCAGGTTCAACGAAGTTAATGCCGACAGCGAATGGTCGCACGTAGCATGGGCAATGCTCATGCCGTGCGGGTCGCGAAAAGGCGGCATTGTCAAAGGATCCCCAAAAACGCAGATGATAGAGATTCTTCGCTTCGCTCAGAAACGAAGTTCGCCGCCCGAAGGGGCTAAAGGCAATGACAATACCATGAATAGCAAGAAACATTAAGAAAGGAAACAAGACATCTTTTATCAAAAAAAAACAATATATTTGTAATGTTTTCAATTTTCAAGCGTCATATAAATAGAACAGCATTAAATTATAATGATATGAAAAGACTACTATGCATTCTTCTGCTGTTGACAGGGATGACAGTACAGGCACAGGACAGGCTTGAGCCTTACAGGGAACGAACCAAAGAAGATGGGTTGTTAATGGTGTTCTACGAGCAAGAGTTATGGCGCTTGCTGAATCCCAATAACGCCGAATGGGGTGTTCTACGCGACATTGAGCTAATGACAGAGGCTTCGCTGACCTATGATGCCGAAACCCATTCGCTTGTCTTCACCGAGATTGACGGGATATTATGGGGCATTGTTCGCGATGCTACAACCAAAAGAATAGAAAAAGGGAACACCGTCTGGTTCAAAGACCGCAAGAAAGTCAAGAGGAGCTACAAGGCACCAGGCACAAAGAGCATAAGCCTTGCTATTCCCGATGAAATGGCCGGCAAACTGAAGGCACTTTGGCTTGCAGCTGTAAGCACTCCTGCAAAGAATGATTTGTGTTTACTTGGTGGGGTAACCTTTACATATTTTGCCGACGGCAAGAAAGCTAAAGGAAAAGGAGGAAAGATAAGAGATTGGATTAGGGTTCCACGTTTATCTGCACTGGCAAGCAACATCATAAAGGCTGTTCAGGAACAGGATAAGGAGATGTTGCTGCAACTGGAACCGGAGATTGATGAACTGCATAGGATGTTCCTCAATGAACAATAAGCAAGGTGATAATATAGCAGTTGCCCCATGGATGTAGACCCGCAAAAACTTTTTTTCGCGAATCTGTCATCCCTACAGAGCGTAGCGACGAGGGATCTTAAAAAAACGACACTGAGATATCTCAGTCGCTGAGCTTCTTCGATATGACAAGTACCATGATTATTGCTACAAACAGTCAGGAAACAAAAAAACCGGTTCACTTTGCTGTGAACCGGTTTTCAATTATATAAGTTTCAATTACTCAGCACGGAGTGTGAAACGCTGGAAGCCTGTAGCTGTAAGCTCCTTGTCGAAGCCCTTCAAGAAATCAGCAACAGAAATCTTCTCGTTCTGGCAGTAGCCCTGCTGGAGCAAGCAAACCTCCTTGTAGTACTTCTGGATACGACCGTCAGCGATGCGAGCGATCATATTCTCAGGCTTACCCTCCTCACGAGCCTTCTCCTCAGCTACAACGCGCTCCTTAGCAACCAAAGCAGGATCAAGATCCTCGCTTGTGAGTGCAAGAGGTGCAGAAGCAGCAATCTGCATAGCGATCTCGTGACCAGCATCCTCGTTAGCCTGTGACAATGCAACCATTGTACAGAGCATATTCTTCTTCTGGTGGTTGTATGTGTATACGTTCTCAGCAGCAAGAGTCTTGTAACCGTCGAGCTCCATCTTCTCGCCAGTGATACCTGAACGAGCTACGATAGCGTCCTGAACAGTACCCTCACCCATTGGGAGAGCCTTAACTTCCTCGATAGTTGCACACTTTGCAGCAACTGCAGCGTCAAGGATATCCTGTGTCAACTTAACAAAGTCAGCACCCTGAGCAACGAAGTCAGTCTCGCACTTGAGAGCGATGATTGCAGCGAAGCCATTCTCTGCCTTTACAAGAACACAACCCTCAGAAGCCTCACGGTCGCTACGCTTAGCAGCCACCAACTGACCCTTCTTACGGATAATCTCGATAGCCTTGTCAAAATCGCCCTCACCCTCGGTCAAAGCGTTCTTGCAGTCCATCATACCAGCACCTGTCATCTGACGGAGCTTGGCAATATCAGCCATTGTTACAGCCATAGTATTTTCTGTTTTTTAAGATTAATAAATAATAGAGAATTACTCAGCAGACTCCTCGGCAACCTTAGCAACGCGTGCCTTAGTTGTGCGACGACGAGGTGCTCTCTTCTCTGCATTCTCCTCACCCTCAGCCTCAGGTGCATCAACCTTCTCAACCTTGCGCTCCTCGAGACCCTCAGCGATAGCTGCGCAGCAAGCGTCGAGGATAACCTCTACTGACTTTGTTGCATCGTCGTTAGCTGGGATTACGAAGTCGATGTCGTTAGGGTTAGAGTTTGTATCAACGATTGCGAATACGGGGATACCAAGACGGTTAGCCTCGTGAACAGCAATGTGCTCCTTCATTACGTCAACTACGAAGACTGCTGAAGGAAGACGTGTAAGGTCAGCGATAGAACCGAGGTTCTTGTCGAGCTTAGCACGCTGACGAGAGATCTGGAGGATCTCACGCTTTGAAAGGTTTGAATATGTACCGTCCTGTGTGAGCTTGTCGATAGTTGCCATCTTCTTCACAGCCTTACGGATTGTGGGGAAGTTTGTCAACATACCGCCCGGCCAGCGCTCGATAACGTAGGGCATACCTACTGACTGTGCCTTCTCGGCAACGATATCTTTCAACTGCTTCTTTGTAGAAACAAAAAGTACCTTCTTACCGCTCTTTGCGATCTGCTTCAAAGCCTCTGCTGCAGTCTCAGTCATAGCTGCAGTCTTGTGCAAATCGATGATGTGGATACCATTGCGCTCCATAAAGATGTAAGGAGCCATAGCGGGATTCCATTTACGCTTCAAGTGACCGAAATGTGCACCGGCCTCAAGCAATGTGTCAAATGTAATTCTAGACATTTTTTTAAATTTTAATTCGTTTACCTTCTTTTTAATTAAATCCTTTAACCAACCTCCCGGGTAGCCCACCAAAGGAAAGGTGAAGTCCCGAGTGGTTTAGATACTAAACGTATATTTCGAGACCGAATATTAACGTTTACTGAACTGGAATCTGCGACGTGCCTTTGGCTGGCCCGGTTTCTTACGCTCAACCTCACGAGCATCGCGAGTCATGAAGCCCTCTGCACGCAAAGCCTTCTTGTCATCGGCGTTGATCTTAACCAAAGCACGAGCGATTGCGAGACGCAATGCCTGTGACTGGCCTGTGAAACCGCCACCGTCCAAGTTTACCTTGATGTCATACTTCTCAGCAACATTCAAAGTCATCAGTGGCTGCTTAACCACGTACTGGAGAATGCTTGATGGGAAATAATCCTGCAGATCCTTCTTGTTGATAGTAATTTTACCTGTACCCTCAGTAACGAAAATACGGGCAACAGCGCTCTTGCGTCTGCCTAATGCGTTTACCATTTCCATCTGCTGTATTATTTATAAGAGTTAATATCAATTGTTTTTGGAGTCTGAGCTGCGTGGTTGTGCTCTGGACCGTCATAAATGTAGAGGTTGTCAAGGATGTGGTTGCCAAGACGGTTCTTGGGGAGCATACCTCTTACAACGTGCTTGATAAGACGCTCATAACCCTTATAACCTGCAGCAACATAAGCAGGAGTAAACTGCTTCTGACCACCGGGATAACCTGAGAATCTCAAGTATACGCGATCATTCCACTTGTTACCAGTCATTCTAACCTTGCTTGCGTTGATGATGATTACGTTGTCACCACAATCAGCGTTAGGTGTGAAGCTTGGTTTGTACTTACCTCTCAAAAGCTTGGCAACCTTTGTACCAAGACGACCAAGAACCTGGTCTGTAGCATCAACAACAACCCACTCTTTCTGTGCGTTAGCCTTGTTGACCGAAATTGTTTTGTAGCTTAAAGTATCCACTTTAATTCGTTTAAAAAGTTAATAATTCCATCAATTTGCGACACTTCTCCGTTAAGCCCTACGGAATTGGAGCTTCACAGAAACCCTCTTCACGCCTGCCCGATCAATTGGCTAGATTGCATCCTTGGCAAACTCAGAGACCTAAAGTATCGTATGCCCATAGTTAGGGCTGATAATAATCGGCTCGCAAAATTACTTCTTTTTAATGGAACAGGCAAGTAAAAGCAACTTTTTTTCAAAAAAAGTACAATTTTCTTTGCACACATGAAAAAAAGCGCTACCTTTGCACCGCAATTGAGCAATTGCCCAGATGGCGGAATCGGTAGACGCGCTGGTCTCAAACACCAGTGGGGCAACCCATCCCGGTTCGATCCCGGGTCTGGGTACTGAAACGGAGAAAGTTGAAAAACTCTCTCCGTTTTTTGTTTCACATTTTCGGTTTTACGAGAATAAAGTTCCCTAAGTTTTGGTTATATTACAAAACAATTAGTAACAGAGTTACCTAAAACATCGGCTTCTCCATTTTCCACCATGGATATTGCGGTTAATTCAGCTTCAATATCACTATAGGCACATATTTGTAGAATAACAACCTCATTCAGGTTTGTTGTTATTTGAACATCATATGTATTCATTTAATATCCTTTTAATAATTTCTATATCTTTATCACGGTTACGAATAAGTTTTTTTGTTGTTCCAAAATCAGAATAATGAATGGATATAACATTTATACCGTGCTGTGGTAAAACGTTTTTCCTACGCTCATCATAAATTTTTCTTTGTTCTCCTCTTGAGACTCCACTTATTGTTATTTTTTTATCAAAAAAAGGGGTAGAAATAGTATGTTGAGATTCACAATATTCTATTACTAGATTTAGTTTTTCGTAATAAGCATCTACAGGCAAAGGTTTACCTGAATCCCCTTTTAAAAAGTCAAATTTATATTGTTGTACGGCTTTTTGACTTAAAATTTCGTTACATAGACTAATTATGTAGTATTCATCAGAATCTTTTCTTGTTTTATGGATTGTGTTATTTGTTTGTTCTTTCCTATTGCAGTCTGGAGTCTGCAAATAGGGTGTAGATGATTTTTTATTGATGTTTACAAAAAACCAATTAGTATTTTTATCTTTTCTTTCAGGATGCGCATACGGTATTAAAAACAATTCTTTTTTCTTATCCAAATCTCTTAATATTTTTCTTATCGGCAATCCATTTTTGTAGTCTTTTTCAAAAATACCATTTTGTATAAATATCTGCATTAACTCTTTAGCAGGTATTTTTTGAGAAACATCTTCTTTCCTAAAATATGTTTCTAATACATCGTTGATGCTTTTTATTTTATTCATATAGTACATATTTGTGTATAAACAAAAATAATATTTTTATGGTAACTAATAAAATGAGACAATATTTTTTTAGAATTACAGAATAAATATTCATTCCTTATAACATGAACAAGGAGCGCAATCACAGTTGGCGTATTCAAGTTTATTAGGGTCGGGTATATAGTAACGCAACTCCCAAATCTTCTCTAAATCCTCTAAAAACCTGTTCGAGAAAATTTCGTTATGGGGTACTGAAACGGAGAAAGTTGAAAGACTCTCTCCGTTTTTTGTTTCATATTCTTGTAACTCGTTGGTTTGTTGATATATAAAAATCAAGCATACAATTAAGTCAATCTGAAAAGGAAAAATCTGAATCAACGTAAAATCCCGAGGAATTTAATATATTCTCAATCAATAACCACGGTAACTATTGAACGTGCAGGGATTGTCAATGACTTCAGGCGGTGTTTGCCAATGTATTGCAAATCCTTATCAATAGACGTCACATACATTTTTCCTTTTCGGGCATTATCGCATTCCAATGATATATTCTTGTCCACGTCGGCATAGTTGACAATGACTGTCACCACCTGTGCATCGTCGGTATAAGAAGAGAGCATCAACGAAGTGGCAGCCTCTATTGGCGACACCTCTTTATCCAAAGAACGCACATCTACTCTGCGCATTCCAGGACGGACAAAGAAACTATAGTTGGCAGTGGCCCAAAACATCTTTGTTGTCACTACCCGACCATCATATTTCACACTCTCACCCGAGGAAGCCTCCAACGGCAACAACTGTATAGGAACATCCTCGTTCAATGACACTGCCGTCCACCATTGCCAAGCCGAGGCATTGGCAACAGCCAGATTGGTATGAATGAGACGCGCCACATACAAGCCAAGATTTATGCTCTTTACAGGCGATGGAGGCATTGTTATCTCCTCATTTTTCTCTAAGATACAATATTCCGATGCCCAGAATTTGGTATCACGACCATTCCCGGCAATCGAATCCCTCACTTGAGCACGTATGTCAACCAACAGGCTTGGCGGGTAAGCCGTCCAATAGTCGTGAGCAGCAAGACAGTTATAGAGATTCTTGAACTGCATGACACTATAGGCGCCATCATCATAGAACATTGAGCGGATAATATCATCGGGTATCCTTTCGTCAGCATCCACCTCGAACAGCATTTTCATCTCACCCATTTCGGGTATTACGATCTTTGTATTGGCCCCACTCTCCGATATTGCCTTGTCCAACTCAGCGACCATTCTATAAATATCAGCCTTGGTAGCGAAAGTTCCCTCTTGCCAACTATTGGTGTGCCACTCAACATTGGGTTCATTGAGCGGACTTACATATTTTATATTATAGCCACCCTCCGTGAAATGTTGTACACAACTGACCAGGAAACGTGCAAAATCATCAAACTTGTCCTTCTGCAGGTTGACACATACATTGTCGCCAGATAGTGTAGAACCGGTTCTTGTCATAAAATATGGAGCCGAATTTGTAAAGAAGAGGAAATCATTCACCCCTCTTTCCCTTGCAGCATTCATGAACCACTGTTGCCCCGCCTGTTTTGTAAAATCATATCTTCCGTCGGGCAAAAGAAAGCACTCTGTCCTGTTCCATGTACTCGTAACTTCATTATTTCCCCTATTCTCGTAACTTCCCGCACCAATATTCACCCTCCAATTGGTTAAAGCCATTCCTATTGGATTGCCATCCTTGTCGAACTCATGTTTGAAAAGCAAGTCTGCAATATGCTCTTTCTTCTCGCTGGGCCAATTTTTACCCACAAAATCCATACGCCAGGCATCGGATGCACTAAAATTATCAATCTCTTGATATTTGATATCCTTATCAATGACATAGACTGTTGTTTCCTGAGCATTGAGACCAACAGACAGACACAACAACGACAACAAAAACGCCCAATATCGTATTTTCATAATTTAAGGAGATTGACAGTTATTAATTGAGTAATGAACTAAGTACAAAAATAGGTAAAACCACTAATTATAACAAAGGTAGAATCGCAAAAAACACATACATTTGCAAAAGATAAACCCATACGATATGTTCAAAACATTTTTATTTTCACTGATAAGTTCATTGATAATGACAAACAACGAAAAGCCCATTGCAACATACTCAATGCATGTTGAGGGGAAAGACATTGTAATCACAGATATCATCTACATCATGAACGATGATGACAACGACAACATCGACATAATTGCATGTACCGAGAACAAAGGGGAGCTGCACAAGATAGGATGTCCTAACAGCATCACAGCAACGGGATGCGATGTTGTAAAATCATCAATATACAACAAGAAGGGAGAAGTTATCTCACAGTTCTGCAGCGACTCTTATATAATCGGCTGTTTCTTACTTGAAGAGGTCCTGAAACACAATCCCAAACTTGCAAAAGACATGGAAGAGTTGCCTTACGCGTTTGCAATCATCAGGAATTTCACAGGAGATATAACATTCACTATCAAAGAGGAAAAGGTTTACGATGAGAAGATGCCGATATTGAATATCCGCGGAAAAGGAAACATCAATTTCCATTCAGACTACGAACCTGGATATTTTGACGAAGATTAATACAATCATCAAACCATATATCCATACATTTATACATCGATAATCACAAACCAACATATAACACACAAACACCATGACAGACTTAGTTTTAGGCATAATCTGCGTTTTGTACGGAGTATTTACAGTAATTGCAAGGATTATCAAACCCGGAATGTTCAGCAAGCTCGAGAGGATGAAAGAAGCGTATGGCGAAAAAGCAGGTTACGCCATTCACCTTGTATCGTATTCTTTAATTCCCATAGGCACCGGTGCATATTTACTTTACAGATATTTCATAAGTCAAGAATAAAGAGATAACGGCTCACCAATCCAAGGTGAGCCGTTATTTTATAAGGTAGAGAGAAGAAATAACGGTTCACCTGCAAACTATAGGGGGAATATCTTTTTAACACAGACAAAACATTAAACAATCTCTTATATTCTTTT
>CALCEC010000070.1 GCA_937900095.1 uncultured Bacteroidales bacterium
TGCCGCAGATTCGACATTCATGCAGATGCGTGATGTTTTGGGATACAGCGGAATGAGTATAGAGGAAATAAACAGTTATAACAAGAAACTGATTGAAGGACTTGATTTTGTTACAGCAGATGCAAGGGTTAAATTTGCTAATTCCTTGTGGATTAACAATAATCAGCAGATACCTTATGAGGTTCTTCCCGAATTCTCTCTCTCATTACTTGAGAACTACAATGCAAAAGCCGAGGCTGTTGATTTTAAAAGCCCGGATGTCTTGAAGTATATAAACCGTTGGTGCTCGTCGCAGACAAATTCACTTATAGACAATGCTGTCGGAAAACTTAATCCCCAGGGTGTAGTAATGTTGCTCAATGCAGTGTGCTTCAATGCTCCATGGTCAATACCTTTTGAGAAAAAGAATAATTTCAAGGATTATTTCTATTCTGATGCAGGTAAAAGAATGGTGACATTCATGAAAGAAGGGAAAGTCAGCGGTGCTAATCGTTCCAGATATATTGGCAGAGAGAAGTTCGAGGCTGTTACCAAAAGCTATGGAGGTGAAGGTAAATACAATCTCTGTGTTGTTATGCCTCGCGAAGGTATAACAATAGAAGAGTGCCTTACAGGGCTTACTGCCGAAACGTTCATAGATATGATGAAAGCCGGAAAGAGGGCTGCAGTACTTTCTATTCCAAAGTTCGAAGTCGAGAATAGTGGTTCGGTGATTCCTGCACTTGAATCTATGGGAATGATTGAGGCGTTCACTGAAAGAGCCGATTTCTCGAATCTTGTTGACGGACTACGTCCGGAAGCTCCCATCTATATTACAGATATGACACAGGGCAATCTCTTCTCAATTAATGAGAAGGGTACCGAAGCAGCCTCTGTGACCAAGGTGGAAATAGGTATGGTAGGCTCTTCGGGGGTATCTACTGAACCGGTGGAATTCACAGTCAACCGTCCATTCCTGTTCTTTGTGATGGAAAATTCTACGAAGACGGTCCTTTTCGCCGGTAAGGTATCAAGCATTGAATTGTAACAGCTTCTAAGAAACAATGTGTAATTAAAAAATGATAAAAATGATAATATGAAAAGAGTTGTTAAGAAAATGATGATGCTTTCAGTTGCATTGCTCCTTGCAGGGTGTGACCTGCTTGACCCTTTCAATAATAACAATAACGATTCCGGCAAGGACAGGATTATATGTCCGCTTGTCTTTACTGCCGAAGAGGAGATTGTCTCTGATGCAAACTGTGACTTTGCATTCCGTTTCTTTAAATCTGTAGACAGTTCTATGCCCAAGGGTACCAATTATGTGGTTTCTCCTTACAGTGCCCAGGTTGCTTTATCCATGGCATTGAATGGTTCAGGAGGCAGCACCTTCGAGCAGATGCGCGATGTGTTGGGCTATAAGGAAATGGATATTGAAGATATAAACAGCTACAACAAGAAACTGATTGAAGGACTTGATTTTGTTGCAGAGGACGTAAGGGTGAAGCTTGCCAACTCTTTGTGGCTTAATAAAGAACTCTCGTCGGAGATTAAGCCTGAATTCAGTCTTGTGTTGATTGAGAACTACAATGCCAAAGCCGAGGTCCTTGATTTCTCAAGTACAGGTGCATTGAAATATGTGAACCGTTGGTGCTCATCGCAGACAAATTCACTTATAGACAATGCTGTAAACTATCTTGACCCTAATGGAATGTTGATGTTGATTAATGCTGTTTACTTCAAGGCTGAATGGCAAAAACCTTTTGAAAAGAAGAATAATTTCAAGGACTATTTCCATTCCGATGTTTCAGGTAAGCAGGAGGTGGAGTTTATGAAATCAGTTTTCCATGCCGGATATTACGAGAATGAAAAATTTGAGATTACTTACAAGGATTATGGTAAGACAAAGAAATATTCTTTCTTCGTTGTTTTGCCTCGTGAGGATGTGACTACAGAAGAGTGTCTTGCGGAACTTGATGCAGATGTTTGGGACAAAGTCGGTGAAAGGTTTGCTGAGGTTACGTTTACTATCCCTAAGTTTAAGGTTGAGAATGGCAGTTCGGTAATTCCTGCACTCTCTTTAATGGGATTGAGTGAACCGTTTATAGGTATAGCCGACTTCTCGAATCTTGTGTCAGGGACTCCTGTATGTATTACTGATATTACTCAAGGCAATGTTTTCCAAATAAATGAGAAAGGTACAGAGGCTGCGTCGGTAACAAAAGTGGAAATAGGTTTTACTTCTCCTGAAGGCGAACCGGTTGATTTCACGGTTAACCGTCCTTTCCTCTTCTTCGTAAAGGAAAAAGCAACAAACACCATTCTCTATGCCGGCAAGATATCAAGTATCGAATAGTCTATGGTGTATATAACAACAAGCCGAAGGATAACCTTCGGCTTGTTGTTATATGTATGGATAATTTTACGGGTGCACGAATGTGCCAATCTCCTCGCCTTGCATAACCTTCATGAGGTTGCCTACCACGTCCATGTTGAAGACGTAGATAGGGAGGTTGTTCTGCTTGCACATTGCAGTGGCTGTGATGTCCATAACCTTGAGACCACGTGAAATAACCTCATCGTAAGATATGTCGTGGAACTTTGTCGCTGTCGGGTCCTTCTCAGGGTCGGCAGTGTAGATGCCGTCGACGCGTGTACCCTTGAGCATTACGTCGGCCTCAATCTCGATGCCGCGCAGTGAAGAGCCGGTGTCAGTGGTGAAGTAGGGGCTTCCTGTTCCGGCTGCCATAATCACAACCATTCCCTGCTCCATGGCCTCAATGGCTTTCCACTTTGTGTAGAACTCGCCTACAGGCTCCATGCGTATGGCTGTAAGCACCTTGTTGGGAACACCTGCTGCGCCAAGAGCCGAGCTGAGCGCGAGGCTGTTGATGACAGTAGCCATCATGCCCATCTGGTCGCCTTTAACGCGGTCGAAGCCTTTGCCGGCACCTGTCAGGCCACGGAAGATGTTACCTCCGCCGATGACAATACCGATCTGCACGCCCATGGCTGCAACATCCTTTATTTGTGCTGCATACTCGTTAAGGCGCTTCACGTCTATACCATAACCCTGCTCGCCCATAAGGCTCTCGCCGCTGAGCTTTAAAAGAATACGTTTGAACTTTGCCATAGATATTTGATGTTGAATTGTTTCTATCCGTAAAAATAGGACAAAATCTTAAATTATACTATAAAAAGGGGCAAAAGCTTCTTGTTTTTCAAAAATTCCGAAAGTTTGACGTAACTTTGCAACGCAATAAGGCATAAAATACAATGATATGAGATTTTTGCGGAATCCTAACGTTACTATAGCTGTTCTTGCTGTATACACAGCAATAATGTATATGATATTCATCCCGAGTAATGACGAGATGGGTACAACAGAGAAATGTGTCACTGTGGGCGTGTCGGTGCTTGTCCTTGCCCTTTTGTGGGTGCTGTTGCGAAAACGCGAGAAACTGCGCCGTGAACGTGAGCGCGAGATGATGGAACGCAAGAACGAGCGTGGAACAAAATAAACATTCATTATACAAGTTGAGAGGAGCAAAGCCGAACTTCCCTCTATGTCTAAGCGGCCCAGTTGCAGCTCCTCGTAGAGTTCTTGAATAAAAACGGCGAACTGCAGTCTGATATAATAAAAAGTTATTCTGGAAATTTAAACAGTTCCAAAAACCGCTTATAATAACTGTTTTCATTATCTTCGCCTTTGTGTTTTTCAATGATAGAGATTACTATGGACGTAAATGAGATAATTGACCGCTATTATCCGCAGGATGATGAACTTAAGGATATTTATATGACCCATGCCCGTGCGGTGTCGGATTTTGCCTTGTCGTTGGCACACCGTCATCCTGAGCTCGCTCTTGATGAAAAATTCATTCATGAGGCTGCAATGCTTCACGATATCGGTATCTTTCTGACAGACGCTCCGCGCATACATTGTCATGGTACGGAGCAATATCTTTGTCATGGTTATTTGGGGGCGCAACTGTTGCGCTCGCTCGGTTATGAACGTCATGCACGCGTATGTGAGCGCCATACAGGAACAGGCTTGACAAAAGAGGTGATTCTGCAGAACGGCTGGAATCTGCCTGCCAGGGATTTCCTGCCCGAGACTTTAGAGGAGCAGCTTATCTGTTTTGCCGATAAATTCTTTTCGAAGACAAAGTTCCTCGATCATCCGCGCACCTTTGAACAGGTGGTGGAAAGTATGGCCAAGATATCCGAAAAATCTGTTGAAAAAGTGCAGGAATGGGCGCGTATTTTTATGTAATGGTTTCCTTTTTTGCAGAAATATAGCTCCGAAGAGTGCTTTTTTATCTTAAAAATAGAGAATACTCCTTTTTATTTCGTAATTTTGGTGCTTGCTTTGAGAGGCGTTTGTAAATGAAATCGGATTCACTCAAGATATTTCTTATAGCTCTTCTGCTGTCGGTGGTGGTTTTGGCCTTGCCGTCAGGAATGGTCGTGTATGCGGCAGACGGGATGTTACCCGTTCTGTCGAATGATTCTACGGCCCTTGATTCTGTGGCTGTAGCCGATTCCCTTTCTGCGAAGGAGCCCCCCAAAGATGCGATAGATGCTCCTGTATACTATGAGTGTACCGACTCAATGGTATGGTCACGTACAGGAAATGCATATCTCTATGGTGCCGGCAAGGTAACATATGACAAGATTGAGCTCACTGCCAATATAATCAAGCTGAATATGGACAGCAGCGTGGTGCATGCTTCTGGTAGCATTGACACAACGGGTATGGTGTTGGGTCTTCCTGTATTCATGGATGGCGGAACACCGTACGAGTCTGATAATATGAGCTACAACTTCAAGACAAAAAAGGGTTTTATCAACAATGTCTACACACAGCAGGGCGACGGCTTCATTATGGGCGGAAAGGCAAAGAAGGACTCTGTAGGTGTGTTCTATTCTAAAGACGGAATGTATACGACCTGTGATGCTGAGCATCCTCACTTTTATGTACGTCTCACCCGTGCAAAGGTACGCCCCAAGAAGGATGTAGTTTCCGGTCCGCTCTATCTTGTGGTTGAGGATGTCCCGCTTCCTTTGGCGTTGCCGTTTGCCTATTTCCCTTTTACAAGCAGTTACTCGTCGGGTATAATAATGCCAACATTCGGTGACGAGACAGAGCGCGGATTCTATCTGCGTGACGGTGGTTACTATTTTGCAATCAGTGACAAGCTTGACTTGCGTCTCACGGGTGAAATCTTTACCAAGGGATCATGGGGATTGGGTGCGGCATCATCATACGCATTGCGTTACAGGTTCTCGGGAAGTTTCGATTTCAGTTATCTTGTGACAAAGAATGGCGAGAAGGGCCTGCCCGATTATGCTGTGGGCAAGAACTTCCGTCTGCAGTGGAGTCACCGTCAGGACCCCAAGGCGCGTCCAAACAGCAATTTCTCGGCGAGTGTGAATTTTGCGACATCAAGCTATGAACGCTCCAATTTGAGCAGTCTTTATAATCCGGTACTCAACTCACAGAGCATGCGAACCTCAAGTATGAGCTACTCACACACGTTCCCGGAGATTGGACTTACCCTCTCTACTACAATGAATATTGCACAGAACGTGCAGGATTCTACACTCTCTTTGACTTTGCCGAACCTGAGCGTGTCGTTGTCGAAGAAATATCCGTTCAAGCGCAAGAAACGTGCAGGTGATGAACGTTGGTACGAGAAAATCTCTCTCTCATACAGCGGACAGCTCAGCAACAGTATCAACACTAAAGAAGACAAGGTGTTCAAGTCGAATCTGGTGCAGGACTGGAGCAATGGAGTAAAGCATAATATTCCGGTGAGTGCAACATTCCAACTGTTCGATTTCATTAATATAACGCCAAGTTTCAATTATACCGAGCGCTGGTACTTCAAGAAAGTGAACCAGGAGTGGGACTATGCTACAAATAAAGTTGCAAAAGATACTGTATATGGCTTCAATAGGGTTTATAACTACAACTTCTCCATCTCGGCCAATACAACTCTTTACGGTTTCTACCAGCCGGCAGGTTTTCTAAAGAACAGCAGGGTACATACAGTGCGTCATGTCTTCAAGCCCTCGGTGTCATTCTCGTATGCTCCTGACTTCGGTGAACATCAATATGGGTATTACGATACATATGTATACACCGATGAGAACGGTGAGGCCCGTACAGTGGAGTATTCGCCTTACCAGGGTAGCCTCTACGGCATACCTTCCAAGGGAAAGACGGGAAGCATATCTTTCAGCGTGAGCAACAACGTAGAGATGAAATGGCGTACTAAGAACGATTCTCTCAAAAAGATAAGCATTATCGATGAGCTGGGTGCATCATTGTCATATAACCTTGCGGCGAAGACAAAGCCATGGAGCAACCTATCTACACGTCTGCGACTGAAACTGTCAAAGAGCTATACATTCAGCTTCAATGCGACCTGGGCTACATATGCATATACATTCAACGACCGCGGACAGGTTGTGGTGGGTGACAGGACTGAGTGGTCTTACGGACGTTTCGGCCGATTCCAGGGAATGAGCCAGAATCTCTCGTATACATTCAATAACAAGACATACGACAAGATTAAGAGTCTGTTTACGCGTGATTCGGAAGAGGAGGACGATGGGAATGTAAAGGATGGAACGAAAGATGAGGATTCAAAGATGGCTTCAAAGGATTCCTCATTGAAGGAGAAAAATACCAAGAAGGCAAAGAATGCCAACGTGGATGAGGACGGTTATATGCCATTCAAGTTGCCATGGAGCCTTACGGTGTCATACGGTATTATGATGGCAGAGAATACTGCAGCCGAGATTAACGTTAAGACAATGCGTTATCCGTATAAGTTTACACAGAACATGAACTTCTCGGGAAACATAGGCATTTCGGACAATTGGCGTATAAACTTCACGTCAGGCTATAACTTCGAGTTCAAGAAGCTTACCACTACAACGGTAAACATCTACCGTGACCTCCACTGCTTTGAGATGTCATGCGGTATCGTTCTGAGCCCGTATACATCATTCAACTTCAGTTTCCGTGCTACCTCACAGATGCTTGCCGACGCCCTCAAGTGGGATAAGCGGAGTGGTGTGGGTAATAATGTCGAATGGTATTGATATATGAGAAGAAGGTTCACCACATAATTCAAAGTGAACCTTCTTTTTCTACCATATGATCTCTTTTTTTCCGTGCTCTGCAAGGTAACTGTTTGCTCTGCTGAAATGGTGGTTCCCGAAGAAACCCTGATAGGCCGACAGCGGTGAGGGATGTGGGGACGTCAGTACCAGGTGTCTGTTGCGGTCTATGAATGCTCCTTTCTTTTGGGCATAGCTGCCCCAGAGTATAAAGACGATGTTTTCCCTACGTTCGGCAAGCTCGCGTATGGCTGCATCTGTAAACTCTTCCCATCCGCGTTTCTGGTGCGAGCCGGCCTGAGAGGCGCGTACGGTGAGCGTGGCGTTGAGCAGCAACACTCCTTGGTCGCTCCAGCGTGTCAGGTCGCCGTCCTGTGGAATTGGGGTTCCTATGTCGCTTTGTATCTCCTTGAAGATATTCATCAATGAGGGTGGAAATGCTACACCTTTGTTTACCGAGAAACAGAGTCCGTTGGCTTGTCCTGCACCGTGGTAAGGGTCTTGTCCCAGGATAACAACCTTTACTTCATTGAACGGGCAGTGGTCAAAGGCATTGAAGATTAGTCTTGCTGGCGGGTATATCGGCGTTGTCCCGGCATACTCCTCCCTTACAAAAGAGGCGAGTCTTGCAAAGTAATCCTTCTCGAATTCTTTCTGTAATACCGCTTTCCAGCTTACGTCTATCCTTACGTCCATGATGAGGGTATAATAAATCCGGTAAAATCTCTTTTATATAATAGGAATATTCATCTGTCTGCACTGCTCACGCATCTCTTTAGGCCAGATACTTGACTGGATCTCTCCTATATGTGCCTTCTTGAGCAGGAGCATACAAAGGCGTGACTGTCCGATACCTCCTCCAATGCTCAGCGGCAGTTCGCCGGCAAGCATGCGGCGGTGGAAATATAGTTCCTTTCGTTCCTCCTTGCCCGATTGCTTGAGTTGGCGAAGCAGAGCCTCTTTGTCAACCCTGATTCCCATTGAAGATAGTTCTACAGCCTTTCCCAGGAGGTCGCTCCATATAAGCAGGTCGCCGTTGAGGCCGTTGAATCCGTCTTCATTGAGAGTGCTGTAGTCGTCATAGTCGGGTGCGCGGTTGTCATGAGGAATGCCGTCGCCCAACTTTTCTCCTATTCCTATGATGAACACAGCACCATGCTCCTTTGTGAAGGTCTCCTCGCGCTCTTTTGCGGTGAGGGTGGGGTATAGACTGCGCAACTCTTCGCTGTGTATGAACTCTACCTTATCTGGCAGTGAGGGCCTTAGCTCGGGGTAGTTCTCGCTCAAGGTGAATTCGGTGTGCAGTATTGCCGAATAGATGTCATTCACAATCTGCTTCAAGAATTTCACTGTACGCTCTTTCTCCGATATCACGCGTTCCCAGTCCCATTGGTCAACATATAGTGAATGCAGGTTGTCCAGCTCCTCGTGTGCACGTATGGCATTCATGTCTGTGTATATTCCATAACCTTGTGCAATGTCATATTCTGCAAGGGTTACACGTTTCCACTTTGCAAGGGAGTGTACAACTTCGGCCACGGCACCATCCATGTCCTGGATCGGGAAACTCACTGCATTCTCGTATCCGTTGAGGTCATCGTTGAGTCCTGTTCCCTTCAAAACGAACAGTGGTGCCGTTACGCGCCTGAGGCGCAATGTAGAAGAGAGGTTCAACTGGAATACCTCTTTTATCTGTTTGATGGCAAGCTCTGTCTGCTTGAGGTCAAGCAGCGGCTTGTATCCTGTTGTCAGTCTGTATAGTTTCATGGCTTTTATTGACAAATTGTCGTTGCTGCGTTATGTTTGTCTTGCAAAATTTGGTTTTAGTCGGTTTGTTGATTGCAAGTTTTATGCAAAAATATGATAATAAAATACAATATGCAACTTTTTGCATGTTTGTTTGCTGCATACAATAATCATTGAGCGAAATATACCTCAGAATGTGTTTTGTCGGCTGATGTTTTACTAAAGCAACGCCAAAAAGGCCATTTTTGTCATTATGGCAATTGTATGTCGGTTATTTTTTGTATCTTAGCGACCGTAATTCTTTAATGGTCCCGTAGCTTAGCTGAATAGAGCGTCAGATTCCGGTTCTGAAGGTCGTGGGTTTGAATCCCACCGGGATCACTTTTAATTGCTAAGAGTGTCACTATGAAAACTGTGATGTATTATATTACCGTAGCCATCCTGTTTGTGCTTAACAAGCTGCCGATGTCTATCATGCATTTCCTTTCAACACTTCTTTATTATCCAATATATCATATTGCACGTTATCGCCGCAAAGTGGTGCGTGATAACCTTCTGAAGTCATTTCCCGAGAAGTCGCTTGATGAAATAAAGCGGATAGAAAAGAAATTCTACCATTCTTTGTGCGACTATTTCATGGAGATGATAAAGTACTACGGGATGAGCGAGGAGAAGGTGAAGGAGTATATGAAAATCGAGGGACTCGAGCATTTCCAGGCAGCGCTTGACCGCGGACAGTCATGTGCCTTATATATGGGCCATTTCTTCAATTGGGAGTATGTCACTTCCATAACATTGCACTTCAAGAGGGATGATACAGTAGTCGGTGCAATATATCATCCGCTTGAGAATGAGCGCTATGATGCACTGGTAAAGAAGATGCGTGAGCAGTACGGTACTGAATCGATAAGCATGGCAAATACTTTGCGACGTATCATGGAGATTGGCAAGGAGAAGAAGAAATATGTAATAGGTTTCATTGCTGATCAGGTTCCTACATGGGAGTCCATAAACCATTGGCTCGACTTCTTCCATCGTGATACTCCTGTCTTTACAGGTACCGAGAAGATTGCCCGTCGCACACATGCGGCTCTTTTCTATGCACGCTTCGAACGTGTGAGACGCGGACATTATGTTATGCGTATCATTCCGTTTGCCGATGATGCAGCCCAATTGCCGGAGTTCGAAGCTACGAACATATATTACAGGATGTTGACCGAGAACATCCGCGAGACTCCCGAACTGTGGCTCTGGACACACAAGCGTTGGAAACGTACCAGAGAGGGCTATGCGAAGCGTGAGGCAAAGCGTGTCGAGGACCGCAAGAGGTTGGTAGAAAATGCAAAGAAAAATGTATAAGGTTCTGCTCATTAGCGGCGCAAAGGATAGCGGCCGCTGGATATTGTCCCAGACAAAAGGACGAAAGGGTATCTCGAGTTGCGGGAAATATCAGTTCTATGTCAACGAGAAGATTGAAGACCCTGATTTTGTGATAGTCAGAGGAAAGTCATTCAAGAAGCCTCTTACTTTCAATGTAGCGCCCGAGAATCTGATCCTCACTACAAGTGAACCATATTCCGTACTTGCTTATCCGCGTGACTATTGCAAACAGTTCGGACTTGTGTGCTCATGCCAGGAGAATCTCAAGCACAGGAATGTCAAGTTCACTCCTGCCATAATCTTCTGGTTTGCGGGTGTGCGCTTTGATGCCAAAGGCCGTCCATCCCCTATAAAGGACTATGACTACCTCAAGGCTGCTCCCACTCCCCGAAAAACAAAACTCATTTCAGTTGTCAGCTCAACAAAGGCCTTTACAAAGGGCCACGTCGACAGGATACGTTTCGTGGAGCGTCTTAAGGAACGTTACGGTGACAAGATAGATATCTTCGGCCGGGGCTACAATGGCTTTGAGGACAAATGTGATGTCATAAACCCATACAAATACCATATTGTAATAGAGAATTCAAGGGCTAAATATTATTGGACCGAGAAACTCTCCGACAGCTTCATCTGTGAGTCCTACCCGATATATTACGGTTGTACGAATATCAATGAATATTTCCCCGAGGGCTCATACAGCACTATAGATATCAATGACTTCGAAGGTTCTGTGAGGGTTATTGATGAATTGCTGGCTAACGATGCCTACGAGAAGGCCAAACCATTGCTCAAGGAGTGTAAGGATAAGGTGCTCGATGAGTATAACCTATTCAACTATCTTGCACGTATAATGGACGGGATGGACCCTTCCCTGCCACGCCGCAAGGTTACGATAAAGCCTTGCAAGTCAATGCATAGCCTACACAATGTATACAATTATATGGTAAGGCGCAATATCTTCAAGGTGCGCCGTTTTTTCCATAGGTTGTTCAATAAGAATTCATTGTATTGACATGACAAAAGAACGACGTGGTATTCCACGTCGTTCTTTTGTCATGTCAAACTTTACTGCTGAAAAATATATTCACTCAGTTTATACCTTTATCTTCTGTCAACTTGATCTCTCCCTCCATTATTGTGAGGTTCTCCTTGGTATGGCAGTATTCGTCGTGTGCAAGTGAGTTCTTCGGCTTGAAGTGGTTACTCTCAATGTCGAATATACCGCACATGAGCTCGTAGAAGAGATCGTTTGTCCAGTATTTGCCGCTGTTGTTCTTGAGTGCTGCTGCCCTGTCTGGGTGTGTGGCGATATATTCATCGCTCAGCCATGTCATCAGGGGTACGCGTGAATTGACAAAATCGCTGGGTACACGTCGGCGTGAGTTTGTCGGTGTGCAGCCGTGGTCGGACATATACACCATAGCCTGCAGATTAAGCCGTTCTTTGGCGTATTCAAAGAACCTCTTGATTGTCGCGTCTGTGTAGTGCAGCGAGTTGTTGTACTCTGTCACGTTGTCATTGTCCTCGGCTTTTCCCCATACGCGGCAGTTCTCTGGGTAGCGGTTTATGAAATTGAAATGGTTGCCCTTCAGGTGAATCACAAGGAAGTTGTCTTTTGTGGGGTCTACCTCGTCAAGATAATCGAGCAACACTTCGTCATAAGGTGTTTTTTTGTTCTCTTTCTCCTGTAGTGTCCATTTTGCGATGTCCGAGGTGTTTGCGACAAGTGTTACAGGAGTGTCGACATCTCCCACATACCCTTGGTTGCTGTACCAGTGTACCTTCATCCCTAACTTGTGTGCTACGTCTACAATGGAACATGATGTGAAGAATTCGCCACCGTCATATTGGTTGAATTCGGTGAGTGACTTTTCAAGCACCTGGACCGTGCGCACATGGCAACTGTATGCGTTCGGGAAGGCTGTGCAGTGTACCTTGTCTTCGAGCATGGTGCGCATCCATGGGGTGGTATCCTCCTTCGTCTTGCTGAAGGCGCTCATATAGTCGCGTGTAGCCGACTCGCCAAGGACAAGCATTATGGTCGACGGCTTCTTGAACGGCCCGGCTAACGGTGTCACATCAAGGCTCTTGATGCGCTCTTCCGCCTTGTTCTTGTATCTTTTGTTCTGTTCGACATACTCCTTGACCGAACGGTAGAGTGTAGCAATACCGGTCCTATGGAATAGGCCCCTACCTGGTCTCCATACGTACACTGCAATGAATAGTGTCGCTGCTGCAGCTATTGCAGTCTGCCACCAATCCTGCTTGCCTGAAACAAAGTCTGTTGCAATGCTCATTGAGATGAACAGAGCGATAATAACGATTATCCCTAACAGCGCGAAGCGTGCTTTCCATGACACGAAGAACTCTATCACCTCGTTCTTGTGTGTCTGCTGAAGGGTTTTCATGTCATTGATGTCAACACATTCCCCCGAAAGGAGGTAATAGCCCCAAAGCGTCACAGGTACTGCAATAAGTGCTGTCTCGCAAAGGGCAAGAGGGTATACTGAATAGGGCACCGTCACGAGCAGTCCCGACAATAGACCGTAAAGGTATATTCCGAATGCGGGGTCTATCTGGTTGTCATACTCAGTCGATGTCTTTCTGTTGCCAAGGTGGTACAGCAGGGGGTATGTGACAATCCATGCGACAGATGTCAGCAGTGCCGCAGCCATTGCCGCCTGGCTGATATCGGTTTCTGTGACTATAGCCGGTATTGAGGATATTATGGCTGCAATCAGATACCGGCGGAACTGTTGTCTTATGCAGTTGCGCGGAAGCCCTTTGTTGCATGTTACATATACAATGAAGGCTATGCCCCACAATGCCAGGGCAATGAGTATGTTTGACATGGTATTGTTTGTTTGAAAAAGAAAAGGTGACCGTGAGGAACTGTTTTGCTCCCCTTGCGGTCACCGTTGTTTCTATGTTGTCAATATGCTCTTGCGAAGAGTACACGGCGTGCCGATGGCTTGCCTGTTACCATACATGTACCCGGAGTCTCGTCCCACCCCAACGGTATACAGCGTATGGTAGCCTTTGTCTCGTTCTTTATCTGCTCCTCTGTCTCGGGTGTGCCGTCCCAGTGTGCAAGGATAAAGCCACCTTTCTCAATCTCAACCTTGAACTCCTCGTATGTGTCCACGCTGCGTGTGCATGCCTCGCGCATGGCAAGAGCCTTGCTATGGAGGTTGCTTTGGATGTCATCGAGCAGCTGCTTTACACCCTCGACAATGCCCTCGAGTTGGCGTGTCTCCTTTGTGAGTGTGTCACGGCGCATAACCTCGATAGTGCCGTTCTCGATGTCGCGTGCACCGAGTACAAGACGCACGGGGACACCTTTGAGCTCGTACTCTGCGAACTTGAATCCAGGGCGTTTGTTGTCGGCGTCATCGAACTTCACGGAGATACCCAGTTTCTTGAACTCTGCCATCATCGGGTCTACCTTGCTCTTGATTGCATTGAGCTGTTCCTCGTTCTTGTAGATAGGGACAATCACAACCTGGATAGGTGCAAGTGCCGGTGGCAATACAAGGCCGTTGTCATCGGAGTGGGTCATGATGAGCGCACCCATAAGACGTGTTGAAACGCCCCAAGATGTAGCCCAAACGTATTCAAGGTTGTTGTTCTTGTCAACGAACTGCACGTTGAATGCCTTTGCGAAGTTCTGGCCAAGGAAGTGTGATGTACCGCACTGCAAGGCCTTGCCGTCCTGCATCATACCCTCAATGGTATATGTGTCAAGCGCACCGGCGAAGCGCTCGTTGGCGCTCTTTACGCCCATGACTACAGGCAGGGCCATGTAGTTGTTGGCAAAGTCATTGTATACGTGGAGCATTGTGCGTGCCTCCTCCTCGGCCTCCTCACGTGTGGCGTGGGCTGTGTGGCCCTCCTGCCAAAGGAACTCGGCTGTACGCAGGAACAGGCGTGTACGCATCTCCCAACGCATTACGTTCGCCCACTGGTTTATCTTGATGGGCAGGTCACGGTACGACTGTATCCAGTTCTTGTATGAGCTCCAGATGATGGTCTCCGATGTAGGACGGATAATCATCTCCTCCTCGAGTTTTGCCGCAGGGTCAACGACAACTCCACTGCCGTCCTCGGCATTCTTCAGGCGGTAGTGTGTCACAACTGCGCACTCCTTTGCAAAACCCTCTACATGCTCTGCCTCACGGCTGAGGAATGACTTGGGGATAAGCAACGGGAAATAAGCATTCACGTGTCCGGTTTCCTTGAACATGTCGTCAAGGACTCTCTGCATCTTTTCCCATATAGCGTAGCCGTAAGGCTTGATTACCATACAGCCTCTTACCGGAGACTGCTCGGCCAAATCAGCCTTGAGTACAAGGTCGTTATACCACTGTGAATAGCTCACACTGCGTTTGGTAAGGTCTTTCAATTCTGCCATATCAATATTATATTTTATTATTCATCGTTTTTTTTGTTCGTAATGAACCATTGTTCTTGCAAAAATAATAAAATATATTCACATATTGCCGTTATTTGTTGTTTAGGATTTGCTGTTTTTCTTTTTTTTATTCCGGGGTGGCGGTTTTTGTAGTTTTCCTTTTGATTTTTCTGACGGTTGATTAACTTTGCATTGATAATGTATTTGTTTATTAATTAAAAATATTGAATTGTGAAACTGAATTTTGTAAAAGCTTTTTGTGTAGTGCTTTGCTCTGCACTTGTTCTTTCGGGTTGTGCAACATGGAACAACACTGCTAAAGGCGGTGTCATAGGTGCTGCCGGTGGTGCTGCACTCGGTGCTCTTGTCGGTAAGCTTGCTGGTAACACAGCTATCGGTGCTGCTGTAGGTACTGCTGTAGGTACCGGTGCCGGAATCATAATCGGAAAGAGAATGGATAAGGCTGCCGCTGCCGCAGCAGAGATTGAGAATGCCAAGGTAGAGACCGTTAAGGATGTGAACGACCTCACTGCCGTTAAGGTTACATTCAACTCAGGTCTGATGTTCGACACAAACAAGTATGACCTCAAGAAGAATGCGAAGTCTGACCTTGATGAGTTTGCAAAGGTACTTATCGAGTTCAACGATGCCGATGTTGCAGTGTTCGGTCACACAGACTCTACTGGTTCTGACCAGATTAATGACCCTCTCTCTGTGAATCGTGCAAATTCTGTTGCAAACTATCTCCTTTCAAAGGGTGTTGCTCCTACACAGATCAAGAGTGTTGTGGGTAAGGGCTCAAAGGAACCGGTTGCTGACAATGGTACAGTTGACGGACGTGCAACAAACCGCCGTGTTGAGGTATATCTCTATGCAAGCGAGGCAATGATCAATGCAGCAAACAACGGTGCATTGGAATAATCCGATAACATAAAAAACAGGGCCCTGAATGTTCAGGGCCCTGTTTTTTATGTTATTTCTTCTTCTTTATCCGTCCGAAGGTCTTTATGCCGGTGTATTTGCGCCATAAGTTGACTTTTCTCTTATGCGGTACTCCGTGACGGCGTATGTAGTCGCGGGCACCCTCAAGCATACGGTGGGCAACCTTTCCGTCGTTGTACGGGTCGTAATTCTTTATCACCCATTTGCGGAGTTCTGCGTATTTCTCACCTTGTACCTCTTCGTATGCATCGCATAGTTCCGAAACCTCGCTTATATCCTTCCAGTAGATGTTCTTGGCCGATGCACGGTATGTTATCACCGGTTTATCCTTGAGCAGGAACTCGTATATTGTAGATGAGGTGTCACTGATCATTATGTCGGCCATAAGTTGGTACTTCGCGACAGAAAAATCGTCGGTCCAGATGATGTGTTCATTTGCTGCTGCCAACTCCCTGTACTCGTTCACCCACTCCTCGCGTGTCAAGGGGTGCAGCTTTATTATTACTGCAGCGTCCTTCTCCTCCACCAGCTTTACCAGTGCCTCCTTCATTACAGGCAGCGAGGTGAGCGATGGTGAGAATGTAGGCGCATAAAGTACAATCTTGCCTCTCTTGTGCTTGTTCAAGATTTCTGCTTTCTCCTCTTCAAAATCGTTCAGATGCTTGTGTACCCAGTCCTGTCGGGGCCATCCGGTCTCAAGGACCTCGAAATTTCCGTGCTTTTCTGCCAGTTTCTTGAATCCTTCGGTAAAAAAAGGACCTTGGGTAAAGTATGTATCAAAATAGTGCCTGATAACCCAATGGCCTTTCTTTTCGCCTGCATACCCGTGGAATACCTGAATCTTGACACCGGGCAGGTAATATGGAACAATGTTGCCGGGGCAGAATATTGCTTCCGGTGAGAAGTCATAGGCTTCCTGTATGTTGTTGCACCATTTCGCTTCGTCATGGAACGGGAACTTTGTAATCTTCTTCGGGTGTACATACCACAAGACCTCATTACCGCCCTCTCTCAACGCCTCCTCCTGTATAGGCATGAGGATGTCGAAAGCATATTTGTTTTCGCAAAAAAGTAGAATTCTCATATCTTTTTTATTTTATTCGTATAACCCTTACTCCGCACTGTTTGCTCTTGTTCTTCTGGTAGTTGAACAGGGTGGTGGAGTCTTTTATGACTTCGCCTTTGGCGCTCGAAGCATGCAGGAGATGCAGCTTCTCTTTTTCCCAAAAGGCAAATCCGACATGCGTTACGTCAAGTCCTTTTATGGTTGTCACAAGTGCAATTATGTCACCGTTCTTGATGTGGAGTATTTCTTTACCTTTGTCAAGCTCTTCTTTGGGGATGTACGGTATATCAATGCCACGGAACGGCATCTCGTGTTCTGCAATCCTTGCCTGCATTGAGGTGTCGTTCTTGAGCATTGCGTAGTTCCCGGGATGAGTAGTCATGAAATCAAGGTGTAGTTGCTGCTGCTTGTGCTTTGAGCAACCCGTCACCTCCTCTATTATACCCTTTCTGCTATTGTCGGCAATCCACCAGCTGGTGTAGTGCAGGCGGCTTTCGTATCCATCTCTTTTGCCTCCGCGATAGCGTATTTTTTCAAGGTTACGGCACACTGCCGGGAAAGATGCTTCCTTTTCTCTTAGACAGAGGGTGATGGCGGTGACAAGCTCTACAAAAGTAGTGCAGTCAAGCTTTGTACAGCTGATGTAAAGCGGCTCGTTAAGCCCGTTTTCCAGTGTCCCTGCAACGTATTTGCATCCAAGGAACTCCTCGGCAACGGCAAGGGCCAACTCGCCGGTATTTGTGTACTTCAGTGATGAGTGCTTGTGTAGTATACTTTCAACAGCAATACTGTCATTCGTGGTGTATATGACATCTTGTGCCGTAGTTAGCAACGGCAATATAAATAGCAGTACAAAGGTTAATCCTCGCTTCATCCTCTAAAGCATAATTTCTGTAAATATACTACAATATTCTTTTTAAATGATTATCTTCGTCACAAAATAATTTAGTAAGTTCCTGATGATGCCACGTTATATATTGTCCATATTGTTTGTAGTGCTTTCTTTCTCTGCCGGGGCGCAGTTTATGCATACGAACTCACCCGAGGTGCGCTCGCCGATGATGGAACTGAACGGTGAATGGGGCTCACTCCCTGTAATGGCCTTGGGAGGTGATGATATAATGTGCTTCTCATTTGATGAGATGTCCCATACATATCACCGCTTTACATACCGTGTGACACATTGCGATGCCGATTGGAATCCTTCCGATATAAGCGAGATCGATTATATCGATGGCTTTAACGGGATGCCCATTGAAGAGTGGGAGAACTCTGTAAATACTACAATGCTTTATACACGTTATACCTTTTATTTGCCGAATGAGGATATCAGGTTGCTTCTTTCCGGCAATTACAAGGTAGAGGTATTTGATGATGACGAGGATAGTGAAACCCCTGTCCTGGTCTACGGCTTTTCAGTGGTTGAACCGCGCGTTGCCGTTGATGCGTCAGTCAGCGGAGATACGGATCTTTCGCTGAATGATGGGCAGCAACAGCTCTCTTTTGTTGTAGACTATGGTAACTACAGTGTCTCTTCTCCGGCTGACGAGATAATTCCTGTTGTTTATCAGAACCGTCGCCGTGACAATGCTGTCAGAGGGCTGAAGCCTACATATATTACAGGCAGCACCCTTGAATATGTACATGATAACAACCTTATTTTCAATGCGGGTAACGAGTATCGCAGATTCGAACTTACAGATCCCTACTCGCCTGGCATGAATGTCGAGGAGATAGTGGCTGACGGAGGTGAGTTCCATGCTCTTCTGTATATGGACAAGAGGCGTGTTACACATTCCAATTATATTGATGAAAACGGACGCTATTATGTGAACACTCTTGAGGGTAGAGGGTCGTCAATTGAGGCCGATTATGTGTATGTGCATTTTGCTCTTGACGCTTCCTATCGCGAAGGCGGTGACTATTATCTGCTCGGCGATCTCTGCAATAACTTGATGACGCCGCTCAGTAAGCTTGACTTCGATAGTGAAGCCGGGTATTACCACACGACTCAACTACTTAAGTTAGGGCTCTACAATTATATGTATGTGTGGATGCCGTCATCGGGTGACGCTGTTCACACGTATCCTGTAGAGGGCGACTTCTATAACACCGACAACGAGTACCTTATATATATATATCACCGTGAGTTCGGTGCACGCCATGACAGGCTTGTTGGGGTGAGTTCTGTGAGATACCGATTAGAGGATAATTAGGAATGGAGTAAAAAACAACCCGGCTGATTCTGTCAGTCGGGTTGTTTATATGGAAAAATCCGATTATTCAAATTTTGCCTGCATTCGCAGAACTGTGAATCAGAAACGGTCTACAAAATTCTGGAATATAAGCCAATTGCCTTTCTTCTCAAAATGCATGATGTTGCCTATTCTTTGGAGGAATCTTAAGAAACAGCCCTGTTTGTCAATCTGTTTTCTTGCGAACCAGTAGAACACTATGGTAAACAAGAAACTCAATGCAAAGACAACATAGAACTGAACATCAATTGAGGCTCCGAGCAGGTATGATATATACCATGCGATAATGACAAGTGAATTCAGTGACAATATTGTCACTGTAGTACCGGTGTGAGAGAATCCCAAGTCAATGAACAGGTGGTGCAGGTGTGTCTTGTCCGGGTAGAAAGGAGAAGTACCGCGCAAAATGCGTGATGTCATTACACGTACTGTGTCTGATACCGGTATTGAGAACACGGCAAGCGCAAAAGGTGCAAGTCCGATACCTTGTGCTGCATACTCGGCACATGGTGAGTCGGATGAGAGGATATTCATTACAAACATGGACATCATTGTTCCGAATACAAGTGTGCCGCCGTCACCGATGAACATTCTTGTCTTGTAGCCGAAGACATTGTGCAAGAAGAACGGAACCACAGCACCGGCTGCAGAGGCGGCCAGGATTGTCATTGCCGTATCGCCTGTTGCACTGAAAATGAGGGCAAACATGGTAGATGCCATAAAGCAGTAACCGGATGATAGACCGTTAACTCCGTCAATCAGGTTGATAGCGTTGATTATGCCTACAGCAGCAACTATAGTCAATGGAACCGACACCCAAGTGGATAGTGTGTCAATTCCCCATAATCCCCAGAAACAGTTTATGGATGTTTCGTTGATGTGCATAAGCCATGTCACGACAAGTATCTCGATAAAGAACCTTATTGACGGTGTAAGGCCCATGATGTCATCTATTGTGCCGATATATAGCATAATGCTCATTGCAGAGATTAGAATGAAAGCATTAGGGCTTTGAAGCATTATCTGTGAGCTGCAAAGACCGATGATAATGCCGAAGAAGACAGCAACACCTCCCAGTACAGGGACGGGAATGCGCTGTAGTTTGCGGGCATCAGGATTGTCCACGATATTTTTCATCTGGGCAATCTTCAAAATCTTAGGGTGTACCCAAAAAGTGCCCAAGAATGCTAACAGTGAGGGTACGATGATGTGGCTAATTTCTGTCATAACTCAATTGTTTTTCTCTTACTGAAAATTAAGGTCAATGATGTGTGACTCAATATATTGTTTGTAAGCAGTTTGAATTACTGAAAATAACTCCTATTGTTTGCAAAAGTAATAAAAACTATTTATTATTAAATTATTATTAAAAACTTTTTTTGTTTTATGTTTTTCAATAAAACATTACAGGTACATGTGGACTATATATCTTCAGGTGTGATTATATCTGCTTGAGCAGGTTCAATATATTCTGGCTTCTTCTTGAGCTGATTGGTCCTTTGGTCTTGACTTTGGCTCTATGTGCATATTCCTATATGAAATTTAAATATATATAAAGAGTATGAGAAATAAAATTACCCCCCCCCATTTTAACAATATTTAACCTTTTGCTTCATGCTTTTGCACTGTTGAAGGAATGCATTGAGGGTTTTGTCCCATAATTGCTTTGCGATTAATCTTTTTTCACTATCTTCGCATACAATATAGAAAATAACAAATACAGGATGCTGTTTGTTGTATCAACGAAGCGGTTGGTACTTCCCTGAATTAAGGGTTGCTTCGATGACCGTTTTTTTTGTAGATGAATAATATTTATACCCCGAAAATATGGCAGGTTCTAATCATATCGTTATTATGGCCGGCGGAGTGGGAAATCGTCTCTGGCCGTTAAGTACAGAAGAGTTGCCCAAGCAGTTCGTGGATGTCCTTGGCTGTGGCAGGTCGCTTCTTCAGCTTACAGTTGACCGTTTTCAAGGTATTTGTCCACCCGAGAACGTGTGGGTTGTCACTTCGGAAAAGTATGCCGAGGTGGTCAAGGAGCAGCTTCCGATGTTGCCGGATGGTAATATACTGAAGGAGCCCTGTCGCCGTAACACTGCGCCTTGTATTGCTTATGCGGCTTGGAAAATAAAGAAACGCGATCCGTCGGCTAATATGGTGGTTACTCCAAGTGACCATTTTGTTGCCGACATACAGGAGTTCCGTAGGGTAATAAAATCTGCTCTCGGTTTTGTCAATGGTTCCGATGCAATTCTTACAATCGGAATAAAGCCTTCACGTCCCGAGACCGGTTATGGGTATATTGAAGCTGTTCTCGGCAATTCAACTTTGTCGAACAAGGAAATATTCCGTGTTGATTCTTTCAAGGAGAAACCTTCATTGGAGGTTGCCGAGTCGTATGTGGCAAAGAATAATTTTTACTGGAATGCAGGAATCTTCATATGGAATGTCTCTACAATAGTAAATGCTTTCCGCGTATACCAGTCTCCGATTGCGTCGTTGTTTGAGTCACTCATGCCTTATTATTTCACGGACAGTGAACAGGAACACGTTAATGTACGTTTCCCCGAGTGCAGAAATATCTCGGTAGATTATGCGATAATGGAGCGTGCCGAGGAAATTTTTGTATTCCCTGCAAGTTTTGGCTGGAGTGACCTTGGAACATGGATGTCGCTTCACGACAATATGCAGCGTGACATAAACGGGAATGTGGTGGTCGGAGGTGAAGTCCGTTTGGCCGAGACACGCAACTGCTTTGTAAGTACTGAGGGGCTCAAACGCGTTGTTGTCATAGGTATGGACAATTGTATTGTTGCCGAAAAAGATAATAATCTCCTTGTATGTAAAATGGGTGAGGAGAGCAGGATAAAGGATATTACCATTTGATGGTATAGGTGTGCTCTCCTGCTGAAAATATGCAGGTGTGACCGATGAAAAGACCTCCAGGAGTTGTCCCGGAGGTCGCTTTTATTTATTTTGTGCCGCAGCAATGAATTCGTGTGGCATCAGGTTGGCGTTGTATGGAATTCCGAACAATCTGAACAGTAGACAGGATTTGCCGTTGAGGGCATTCTCTATGGCCGGACCGGCGTTGTCTGGCTCGCCTATGTTCCATAATATATATGCAATATATGCGTCTATCTCCGTGGTGTCGTTGCTGAAAGGACGTATATAACGGAATACCCTTAAAGCAAGCTTGAGGTGTTTGTGGTCTACAAGGCTTGCTCCCCATTCGTACATCTCTTCTTCTATGCTCCACTCTTTCTGCTCAAGGATGCTCATCTCCTGGAATGTGAGGTTCTCCTTGTCCTTCAGTTCATAGAGTGGCGTGCTATGCAGGAGTAACTGCTTCATGTTGTCAGGGTGCATCATTATTGCAATTGCAATAGCCTCTTCGGCTCTGTTGCCCTCGCCCAGGGTGTCAAGTATTATGGCTTTGTTTATTCTGGCAAGCATCATTTCTATGGTACCTTCCGGGGCAATGTCTATAACTGCTTTGAATGCTTCAAGTGACTTCTGTAACTCGCCTTCATGGTACAGAGATAGAGCAATGTAGAACTGCGGCATCACTGACATAGGGTACTTGCTGCTGAACCATCCGAACATCTCCTTTGCCTTGATGTAGTCACCTACGAAATAGTAACAGTATGCCTGCATCATACGGGCGTATTCAATCTCGTCGTTGATGGTACTCTCATATTCGAAACATTCAAGAGCCTTACCATACCTCTTTATCATGTAATAGATATGCCCTAACTGTTCCCAATAGAATGTGGAGTAGGGGTCTTCGTCAAGCAGGCTGTTGTATATGCTTATAGCTTCGTTGGTCATCTGCATCTCGATGTAGCATTCCGCCTTCACCTCAAGCAATCCGCGGTTCTTGGGTGAGTGTTTCAGTGCTTGTTCGCAGATGAAGAGCGCATCGAGTGCGAAGCCGCAATCAAGCAGTATCTCAAGTGCTTCGTAAAGGTTGTCCGGCCCTGGAAGATTCTTGTTGATGATGGCAAGGGCTATTTCCCGTGCGTTCTTGAAATCCTTCAGTGCAAGCAGAATCTCGGCATGGAGAATCATTGTCTCGTCATCACCTTTATATCCTATTCCGGAGAAGATTTCAAGTGCCCGTTTGGGTTCACCTTTGCTGAGCAATAGTTTGATTTCCATCTTGGCATTCTCCGGTGCAGTAGGGTGGAGCTGCCTTGCCATGTTCAGTACTTCTTCAGCGCAGTCGCACTTGTCAATGAATAGGTAATAAGAGAGCAGATCCACAAGCTCTTCAATTCCGAAATATGGAAAAACGTTCATGGCTCTTGCCTGTTCGTATTTCTTGAGGAGCTCGCGGAACTCTGGTGTCTCGAAAAATCCTTTATCGTAGTTCATGCTTATGACGTGACAGGTTCTCAAAAAAAGACTGTTTACTTGCCTTTGAGAGATACGGTACGGTTGAATACCGGCTTGCCGGGTTTGCTGTCAGGGTCTACATTGAAGTAACCTATGCGCTGGAATTGCAGATAGCTCAGGTGTGGCAGGTCGGCAGCCCACTCTTCAATGTATGCCTTGTCGTTTATGCGCAGAGAGTCCGGATTTAGGAAAGGACGCATAGCGTCAATGCCTCTCACACCGTTCTCCTTCTCATACTGCTTGATTGCATCGCGTGGGTTTTCACATGTCCACAGGCAACTGTAGTCGCGAACCTCGCAAGGTACACTATGAGCGCAACTTACCCAATGAAGTGTCTTGCCCTTGATGCGGCGGTCGGCTCCCGGCATGCCGCTACGGCTTTCAGGATCGTATGTGGCATGGATGCAGGTGATGTTTCCGTTCTCGTCCTTCTCAATGCACTTTGCTGGGTCCTCATCACACTTTATGATGTATGCGTTCTTCAGACGCACCTCCTTACCAGGGCCCAAGCGCAGGAACTTCTTTCCACCGTCTTCCATAAAGTCCTCGCGCTCAATGTAAAGTTCGCGTGAGAAACGTATGATGTGTGAATCGGAATTCTCGTCCTCGGGGTTGTTGATGGCCTGCATCTCCTCAACCATTCCTTCGGGGTAATTGTCGATGACGAGACGTACGGGATCTACTACCGCACTCACACGCAGGGCACGTGCATTTAGGTCCTCGCGACACGCTGCTTCCATCAGCTTGATGTCATTGAGGGCATCGAATGTCGTGTAGCCTATCTTGTCAATGAAATTGAGTATTGCCTGTGGGCTGTAACCGCGACGGCGGATACCGCAGATTGTCGGCATACGGGGGTCGTCCCAGCCGTTGACCACTCCCTCCTTTGTGAGAATGAGCAGGTTTCGCTTGCTCATGAGTGTGTAGTTGAGGTTCAGCTTGTTGAACTCATACTGGCGTGGACGGTTGTCCTGAATGTCGCCTTCATCGCCTTTCCACTCCTTTATCCATGTGACAAACAGGTCGTAGAGGTCGCGGTGGGGTACGAACTCCAAAGTGCAGATAGAGTGTGTCACACCCTCGAGGTAGTCGCTCTGTCCATGGGTGAAGTCGTACATGGGGTAGGCATTCCATTTGTTGCCGGTGCGCCAATGTGGCATGTTGAGAACACGGTACATGATAGGGTCGCGGAAGTGCATATTGGGGCTTGTCATGTCTATCTTGGCACGGAGAATCATCTTGCCCGGTTCAACGTTGCCGCTGTTCATCTCGCGGAAAAGGCGCAAGCTCTCCTCGGCCGGACGGTCGCGGTAAGGACTGTTCTGGCCTGGTTCTGTCGGTGTACCTTTCTGCTGTGCAATCTCCTCGGATGTCTGCTCGTCAATGTATGCACGGCCTGTCATTATGCACCACTCGGCAAAATCCCAGAGCTCCTGGAAATAGTCACTGGCATAACATACCTTTCCCCACTCGAAACCGAGCCATTTGATGTCTTCCTCAATGGCGCGTACAAACTCCATATCCTCTTTCTGCGGGTTGGTATCGTCAAAACGGAGGTTGCATACGCCTCCATATTTCTGTGCCATTCCAAAGTCGATGGCAATTGCTTTGGCATGGCCTATGTGGAGGTAACCGTTGGGCTCGGGCGGGAAACGTGTCTGTAATTTCCCTCCGTTCTTGCCGTTGGTCAGGTCATCTACTATAATCTGCTCGATAAAGCTGATGCTCTTCTTCTCGCTCTTTTCAGTTTCGTTTGTTACTGTCATCGTATGTTTTATTATTTCATTCTGTTTTGTTGCATCTGCAAAATTACTAAATATCTCCGGGAAAATCTAACGAATCCCTCAATTTGTGGAACTCCTAAAGATATGAGGTCAGTATGGCGATATTCCTGTTGTTGTCATATTTCTCAAGCAGAACCTTTCGCCTCTCTCCAATTTCTGCTGTATTTATCTTTTTATTTGACAATTGGATTATGGCATTACGCATCTCCTCGGCACTGTTTGCAATTGTACAAAGGGCGTCAAGCCCGGTACTTTCAATCATCTTGTCGTTGACTATGCAGTAACCGCCCTTGTAGAGCGTGCCAAGCAACTTCAGCTTTATGCCTGTTGCCTGGAATGTAGTAAGTATGTTGACGGCTGCACCTGTAATGAGCTGTGTCATTTCTACGTTTGTGGGGTTAGCTATAATCTCTACATTTCCCGCTCTTTCTACGGCTTCGTACAGGCATTTGGCCGGGGCGTTGCCTGCTATTATCCATTTTGTGTCCTCGGTAGTTGTGGCTACTTCATTTATCAGGAACAGTGCTGCTTTGATATTCTCGTCGACGCACAGGTTCCCGTTGTAAAGGATATATCCTCCTTTGCCTATCTCATCTGCTCTGATTTCCGAAGATAGGCCATTATGGAAACATGGCAGCAGCTCCACTTTTGTCCCCGGGCATATATCCTTGAATTTCTTTTTCTCTTTGTCGGTTATTGCAAACAGTACATCTGCGTATTTCAGTTTGGGCTCGTAGTGTTTGAGTTTCCACGACTCCATTAGGAAGAACATTTTTTTGAACAGTGACGTTGATGCGCGCGCAAGTTCCCTGTAGTATTCACTTTCTACATTGTGTGTCCTTACAAACTTTTTCCTGCCTTTCAGCAAGGGGGATGACAATAGGGCTGTAGTATGTGCTCCTTCGAACAGAATGGGCGCATCGTCTTTTGTCAGGTTCTGCAGCAGCTTGTCCGATTTGCGGCTGTTTACAATGTAGGGCGTGAATGAGAGGATGCTGATAGGACCGGTCTTGCGTTCGTATGTGTATACCTCATCGGCAATAGCAAGTAGCTCGCTGCGATTTCCTCTGCCATTGTATGCGTATGTATGCAGTACAACATTATAGCCTGCGTCTTTAAGGGCCTTCGCCTTGTAATATACGTCTATTACCCCTCCGCTATCGGCCGGGTATGGTACCTGGAATGAAACTATATGTATACGCTTTGCCGCCACTATAATGTGTAGATATTATTCTATGCAATATTATAAAAAAAACGCAAGAAAACCTTCTCTCTCCTGTGTTTTTCTTTGTAGTATGATTAAAATGTCGTAATTGGTGAATATATAAGCAGTTTGATTTTGTTTTAGGCTGTAATTTTTGTACTTTTGCAGTAAGGCTTGCTGTGGCTTGACAGAGTGAGTCAATGTTATTTGAAAATTTAAATTTTAACCAATATGAAAACTGATATCCAGATTGCTCAGGAGACCAAGCTTGAGCGCATTGAGAATGTAGCTGCCCAGATAGGTATTGAGGCCAATGACCTCGAGCATTATGGCAAGTATATTGCAAAGTTGCCTTTGAACCTTATCGGTGAACAGAAGGGTAAGCTTATCCTTGTGACTGCAATCACTGCCACAAAGGCGGGTATTGGCAAGACGACTGTTTCAATAGGTCTTGCTCTCGGTCTTAACAAGATTGGAAAGAAGGCTGTTGTTGCCTTACGCGAGCCATCGCTCGGTCCCTGCTTCGGTATGAAGGGTGGTGCTGCCGGAGGCGGTTATGCACAGGTTCTCCCAATGGAGAAAATCAACCTCCATTTTACGGGTGACTTCCACGCGATTACATCTGCCCACAATATGATTTCAGCGTTGCTCGACAACTATCTCTATCAGCATGCAAAGGAGGGCTTCGGCCTCAAAGAGATTCTGTGGCGCCGTGTGCTCGACGTGAACGACCGCTCATTGCGTCAGATAATCACAGGCGTTGGCCCTGCAACAAACGGTCTTGTCGAGCAGGCAGGTTTCGATATCACTCCGGCTTCGGAGCTTATGGCAATCCTTTGCCTTGCAAGTGATGAGGCCGATCTGCGTCGCCGTATTGAAAACATCATGCTTGGATATACATATTCGGGTGAGCCATTCACAGTGAAGGATCTCGGTATCGCAGGTTCTATCGTCGTATTGCTCAAGGATGCTATCCAGCCTAACCTCGTGCAGACAACAGAAAATACTCCTGCAATTATTCACGGTGGTCCGTTCGCTAACATCGCCCACGGGTGCAACTCGCAGCTCGCCACAAAGATGGCCCTTGCCCACAGTGAATATACAATTACAGAGGCTGGCTTCGGTGCTGACCTCGGTGCTGAGAAATTCTACAACATCCTTTGCCGCAAGAGCGGTCTGCAGCCCGATGCTACTGTAATCGTGGCTACAGCACAGGGCTTGAAGATGCACGGTGGCGTTGAACTTGACAAGATCAAGGAACCTGATATGGATGGTCTGCGCAACGGTCTTGCGAACCTTGACCGTCACGTTGCCAACCTCCGCTCTTTCGGCCAGTCAGTTGTGGTTGTATTCAACCGTTTCGCTACAGATACCGACGAGGAGATGGCATTGCTTCGTGAGCATTGCGAAAAAGAACTCGGCTTACCGTTCGTAATCAACAACGCCTTCGCACAGGGTGGCGAGGGTGCTATGGAGATGGCACAGATTGTCGTTGACACAATAGAGAACAATCCTTCAAGGAAACTCGAGTTCACATACAACGACGAGGACAGCATCCAGACAAAGATCGAGAAGGTTGCCAAGAATATCTACGGTGCAGCTTCCGTTACTTTCGCAAAGCCTGCTCTCGACCGCATCAAGCTTGCCGAGAAATATGGCCTCGCGAAGTTCCCCGTATGTATTGCAAAGACACAGTTCTCTTTCAGCGCCGATGCCAAGCAGTATGGTGCAGTCAAGGGCTTCAACCTGCAGATACGTGACGTTGTCCTCAATGCCGGTGCCGAGATGATTGTTGCCATTGCAGGTGATATCATCCGTATGCCAGGATTGCCAAAGGACCCACAGGCCAATCACATTGACTTTATCAATGGTGAAATAGTAGGATTGAGTTAAACATGAGGCCTTTATATAAGCGGAATATAAAGCAAAGAACATAATAGTTTTCTTGAAACACACTGCCTCGCTTGCAAGCGAGGCAGTGTGCACTAAAAAGATAGGTAATTTATGGCACAACCATTGGCGGAACGTTTGCGACCAACATCATTTGAAGGATACGTCGGTCAACAGCACCTCGTAGGTGAGGGTGCTGTGCTGCGTCGTATGATTGATTCGGGCAGAATACTCTCTTTCATCATGTGGGGCCCTCCGGGCACCGGCAAGACAACAATTGCAAAGATTATTGCCCATCAGCTCAACCGTCCTTTCTACACACTCAATGCTGTGTCATCGGGTGTCAAGGAGGTGCGTGAGGTCATTGACAAGGCCAAGAACTCACCGCTGTTTGCACGTGGCGGTGCCATCCTGTTCATCGATGAGATCCACCGTTTCAACAAGTCGCAGCAAGATTCCTTGTTGAGTGCGGTGGAGACAGGTACTGTCACTCTAATTGGAGCAACAACAGAGAATCCGTCGTTCGAGGTCATACGCCCTCTGCTGTCACGTTGCCAGTTGTACGTGCTCAAGTCTCTTGAGGTGGATGACCTGATGAAACTGCTCAACCATGCCATAACGGCTGATGAGGCTCTTAAGAATCGTGGGGTGGAGCTGCGCGAGACGGCTGCCATGATGCGTTACAGCGGAGGCGACGCGCGTAAACTGCTAAACATCCTTGAGCTTGTTGTGGAGAGTGACCCCGATTCTCCGGTTGTGATAACCGATGAGAAGGTGAAGCTCTGCCTGCAGCAGAATCCGCTTGCTTACGACAAGGACGGTGAAATGCATTATGATATAATCTCTGCATTCATAAAGTCAATCCGCGGCAGCGACCCCGATGCAGCGCTCTATTGGCTTGCACGTATGATAGAGGGTGGGGAAGACCCGGCTTTCATTGCAAGGCGTCTTATAATATCCGCTTCGGAGGATGTGGGGCTTGCCAATCCCAATGCCCTGTTGCTTGCCAATGCAGCATTTGATGCTGTTACCAAAATCGGTTGGCCCGAGGGACGTATTCCGCTTGCCGAGGCTACCGTGTATCTTGCGACATCTCCAAAGAGCAACTCTGCGTATATGGGTATAAATAATGCCCTTGCGACTGTAAGGGAAACAGGCAATCTGCCCGTACCGTTGCATCTGAGGAATGCTCCTACAAAACTTATGGCCGACCTCGGGTATTCCGACGGATATAAATATTCACATGATTTTCCGGGGCACTTTGTCAAGCAGCAGTTCCTGCCGGATGGTGGCAAGGATTTCTCTTTCTGGATTCCGCAGGAGAATCCTGTCGAGGCCAAAAGCAAGGTGTGGATGAGACAGTGCTGGGGTGAGGATAAACCTTATAGTAAATAAGACGAAGGAAGAGCCGCGGCTCTTCCTTCGTCTTATTATGCGGATGCATGAGATGTGTAACCGTCTTATCTCAGTTCCTCAAGAATCCTCTTCAGCACTACCGTTGCCGATATCTCGCGGTTGGCTGCTTCTGGGATGACGAGCGAGCGGGGGCTCTCGATTACCTCGTCACTCACAATCATGTTGCGGCGCACGGGCAAGCAGTGCATGAAAAAGGCATTGTCGGTCACAGCCATCTGGCGGTCGCTGACAGTCCAGTTGCGGTCGGTACACAGTACTTTACCATAGTTGTCACCGGTATATGCTGACCAATTCTTCGCGTATATGAAATCGGCACCCTCAAAGGCTTTCATCTGGTCATATTCCACCCTTGCATTGCCAACAAATCCGGGAGCGAGTTCGTAACCCTCAGGATGGGTAATCACAAACTCGTAATCTTTTGCGTTCATCCACTCGGCGAACGAATTGGGTACAGCCTGTGGCAGTGCTTTGGGGTGGGGCGCCCATGTCATGACAACCTTGGGGCGTGCCTTTGTCTTGTGTTCCTCAATGGTTATAAGGTCTGCGAAACTCTGCAATGGGTGGCGTGTGGCAGCCTCCATGGAGAATACCGGGCGGCCGCTGTGCTTGATGAACTGATTGAGGATGACCTCGTTGTAGTCCTCCTCCTTGCTTTCGAAACGTGCGAAAGAGCGAACTCCTATGACGTCGCAATAGCTTCCCATAACAGGGATGGCCTCAAGTATGTGCTCGGGCTTGTCCCCGTCCATTATTACACCACGCTCTGTTTCCAGTTTCCATGCTCCCTGGTTTATGTCGAGTACAATCACGTTCATGCCAAGGTTGAGGGCTGCCTTCTGTGTACTTAGTCTTGTACGCAAGCTTGAGTTGAAGAACACCATCATCAGTGTCTTGTTCCTGCCAAGTTCGCAGAATCTGTAGCGGTCGGCCTTTATCTCGAGTGCTTCCTTCACGGCGTTGTCAAGGTTGCCGATATCTTTTACTGATATGAAATTTCTCATCTTTTCCGTTTTGTCAGTTATTCATCTGTTTTTTCTCTCTCCTCATCATTCTTCTCAACATCTTCTCTCCCCTCATTTTCTTTTCTCTTCCACCATTTCCAACTGTCAAAATCGTGTTTGAACAATATGCCTGCGCCCTGTGTGGTGAGGTTGGTCTTTGAGAAGTAGCGGTCATTGGTCTTGCTGTATGCCTTCAGGTTGATATTGCCTTTAGGGGTCAATAGCCATTGCAACTCAAAGTCTCCCATGAAGTTACTGTTGGCAATGGGGTTCTCCCTATAACCGAAGTTGCCGTTTATGAGCAGGCGGTTGTTGAGCAGGCGTCCGCGCAGCATGCCTTCTACCTCCATGCGGTTCCAGCCTTTTTCGCTTGATGAGAAGTTGCCCGAGATGTCCCAGTTGTCATTGTTGATTATCTGGCCGAGCATGTTGTTGAGCTGTCCCGACAGAGTATTTGAAATGAGTGACTCCATGGCTGTGGAACTTTCAGTGTCACTATTGGTGTCATTATAGTCCTGGGTGTAGAATTTGCCTATTCCCAATAGGTATATGAACTGCATGTTCTTCTGTTCTGTAGTGCTTGCAACACTTGCCAGCAACTCTTTCTCTTCTCCACTGCCTTCGGGTAACTCAAGGTCGAAATTTAGTATAGGGCTGGCAAGTGTTCCTGTAATATTCATAAGACAGTTGACCTTTACGGTCTTTTTACTTGAGGCCTCTGGCGTAAGGTCGTTGAGGGGGGCCGACCGCACAAGGTATTTTGTCCTTAAATCAAGGGCAGCCTTGAACGGGTCACCGTCAAAAGCCAAAGTGCTTCCTCTTTGTATGTCAAACTCCTTTGGGAATACGTTCTGGATGGTAAACTTGTATGTACCGCGGTCGAGGTCTAATCCTCCCTTCATGGAGAAACCGTCTTTTTCATCATACAGGGCGTATACGGTTCCGTTACCGTAGAGGTCAATATAATCGCCGGTCCTCAAATCTGTGAATACCTTTATGTGGAATGCGTCTGTAATGTCAAGCATGAAGTCGAGATTCAGCTTGCTTGTCACAAGGTCGTATGTGCTTTTATTGTCATCTCCTGTAAATTGTGTATATCTCTGTCTTTTCTTTCTGCTGTCGGTGAATGTCACGAAGCTGTTGTCACTTGCACCGCTGGCAGTAGTGGAGTTGTAGACAAAGATTGAGTTGGCTTCGTTGCGGAGGTCTGCTTTCAGTGTAAGGCCGCCACCTTCGCTGTTTATGTTTGCTTTGCCTGTCGCGTACACAGAACCGTAGAAAGGCATGACTGAAAAGTCTTGCGTGTCATATACGAGCATGTTCCTCACATCGGCATTTATGTCGCATGTCCAGTTTCCGAAATGGTTGTGGTTGAGTTTTCCGGTCAGTCTGCCTCTATTGCCGTTCCTGTCCTTGATGCCTATGTCGGATAATACAATAGACCCCGGATTAAGGCGTACTGTGTCTCCCATGAAATAGTATACAACATTGTTTGCTTTGACTCTAGTACTGCAATGAAGTGCCAAGGAACCGGCAAGGTCAATTCTTCTCCATCCTCCAATGATGTATGCTGTACCATTGGCATAGCCATCTATGTCAGAAAGAAATGCTCCTACCTTCTTGTTCAGGAATCCAATGTTTAACCTGTCAGCATCAATCTTTAACATAATGGTGTCGTGTACAGGAGAAAGGAAACCGTTTACCCTTGATTTCGTGCCGTTGTTGTGTATGTCGCAATCCAATGTTATCGTCTTGCTATAGTCCATCCAGCTTATGCCGAGGTCGCTTTGTCCCATTAGAGCGTTATCAACAGACATGCTGTCTATCTTGAAGTGACCGTTTATGTACGGGCTATAGAGAAGACTTGTCAGGTGCGCACTGCCGGTTGCACGTCCGTCAAAAAGAAATGCTTTGAAGTTGATGAGCCCCATAATGGTAGAAATATCCATATTCTTGAGCTGTATATTGAGGCTATCTTCAATTAACTTGCCGGCAATACCCTCTATGGCAATACTTTGATCTTTATTGTAAATCTTCAGTTCGTTTACTGTAACCTCTTCGCTGTTGCCTTTAATTATTCCGGGTGTTATGTTCCACATTGAGCCGTCATGTGTAAAACTACTCGGGGCTATGATATTCTCAATGCATAGTTTGTTCTTCTCGTCACGGTCTAACTTTGTAATCATCTGCAATGTACCCCTATTCCTGCATTCGCCTGCCAAGTCGCTCCAGTCAGCAATACTGCTTATGCTATCCGATGCTATAGTGGAGTGCAAGTTGATGATTAGGCCGTTCTCGTTGTTTCCTGAATGTCTCTGAGGAGTGTTGTCATTGGGCTTCAGAATGCTTGCATCTACCATGAACGTTTCTTTGTCTGATGTTCCCTTTAGGTTTATGCTGCTATAATATGATTTTCCTGCAGTCACACCGTTAAGTTCAGCCTCGATGCTCGCTGTTCCATTACTGTCATAGCAAGAGCCCCATATCCTTGATTTACCCTTTATGGCAAAAGGTAGGTCAAGGAGTTTGCCTGGTAACTTGGTGTCAAGAATCTCTACTCGGTAGAAATAGTTGTTCTGCACCCTGCTGTTGCTCTTGTGTATGTTTAGCGCGGGAAGGTGTCTGTCTATCAGCTTTATGTAGCTGCCGATAAGGTTGTCTGTGTTAAAGTAACCGACAATGTCGGCATTGAGAATATCTGAGTTGATGGTTATGCTCCTTTTTTCTTCTGTGTTGTCGTCATAAAGATGGAAATACTGTATATTGGTAGCCTCTTTGCCATCATTGTGGCAGAAGTTCTGTATCTTTATGTTAGTCAGGCTCTTTCCATTGTCACGATGCTCGTATTCTCCGTCAGCGGTGAATGAGAATATATGAGGCTCCTTGTATTTCAGGTTCAGATTATGAGGAATAAAAGAGTCCACTGCCAGATGTATATCAAGTTTGTTGCCCTTTCTGTTGTGTTTGTATGTCAACCCGAGCATCGCGCTTGCATTTGGGTCTTCTGTGCTCGCGGTAGCTTTGATGAATTCTTTTCCGGCTGTGCCGTTTATTGTTATTGGAGAGTATGTGTAGCCCTTAAATTGCAGTTCGGAAAGCTCTATGTTGAAGTTTGTAAGTGTATTTATATTTCCTTCAGCTGAACCTTGGATGTTGCATGTGCTGAAGTGTTCTTGTCCGGTGATATTCCCCAGGTTTATAGCTGTTCCCATGGCAGAAATATTGTATCTGCCTTTACTGTCTGCCGAGAGTGCGGCGTTCAATGAACCATTGGTGCTATGTATGTTTGCATGGCCTGTTATTGAGTCCATGCTGATTGTCAGTTTGCCGTCAATGTCTGTGTCGCCCAGTTTCTTTGTTATATCTTCTGGTGCATCTTTGAAGAAAGAGACTATTCTGCCGATGGCCTTCTCCTTGGCATTCAGGCGGTTGAATGTTATTTCTATCTTACGGCTTTTGTCGAATGGCGTTACAATATTTGCCGTGCATTCTAAAGCGAGAGTATGGTTTTTTGCCTCAAAAATCATGTCTCCAACCAATATTGTGCTGTCTACATGTCCACATATGTCAAACGATAAAACAGGTAGGTTACAGAATGCTTTGGGAAGTATCGGGGAAAAATCATTCAAAGATAGGTTGTTGCAGCGCAGTTCACCGTCAATAGCCATGGACCTCAAAGTACCGGCATTTTTAATGATGATGCTGTCCGAGGAGAAACTGCTCCCGGGTAATTCTATGTTGAAGTTGCTGAGAGTCATAATGTCCTCTTCTGCCTTTATTCGTGCTTTCAGTCTTTTCAGCTCAATGCCGCTTTTCTCGACTCCTTTGATAGAACGGATATAAAGGTTAAGATTCTTCTTGTTGAAGTGCTTGAGGGATATATTGCACGCGAAACTGTCTATGGCAATGTGGTTCGGGTCGAACTTGCCTTCGGGGCTTCCTTCGCTCATGACATCGTATTTGAACTTCCCGTCGTATACGATAAGTTGGTTGATGCGTAAATCGGTGTTGCTTTCGTCCTGCTTCTCTTTGTAGAAGCTGTCGATGATGAATTGTATATTGAGCTCTTTGTCAGGGGCTGCGCGTTTGAGTCTTATATCTGGAGCTGCAAAGGCAAGTGTGTTGATGTATACCTTGCCTTTTGCAAGACTTGTCGGGTCAATGTTTGCTGTTGCTTTGTTGGCATATATGAGCGTGTCCTTATGCTGGTCAAGAACAAGGATGTTCTCAAGTGCAATCTCATCCAGGTTCTGAATCTGTAGCTTTTCGATGTAGGCCGGTATACCCAACTGCTTTTCAAGTTCTTCTGATACAAAAGCAGCAAGCCAACGCTGTGAAGCGTTGAGTTTGGGAAGCTGTATCGCAATAAATACCAATGCGATGATTGCAGCTATTATGATTGATATGTATTTTATAATTCTTATAGGCCTGGAAAAGTTTCTGTATTCCCGTTTTAGTGTCGGGCCACGTGTTATATAATCATGCGAAGATAATATAAATTTCTTTACAATACGAGTATGTGGGGCTCTTTTTGTTTTTTACTTTGCTGATGTATATTAAAATGTTAACTTTGCAGAAAAATGTATATATATACGGTTGAGGTATGTTAGAGACGATTCTTATTCTTATAATTTCAGTATTTTTCTTTATCAGCGGCAAGGTGCGTTCCGATATTGTTGCGCTATGCGCCCTGGTTGCGCTTATGGTATTGGATATCCTTACTCCGGAGGAGGCTCTTTCGGGCTTTTCCAATAATGTCATAATTATGATGATTGGTCTGTTTGTCGTCGGTGGGGCGATATTCCAGACTGGTCTCGCCAAAATGATAAGTTCAAAACTGATGAAGTTTGCCGGCAACAGCGAGACAAGGCTTTTTGTACTTGTTATGGCCGTGACATCATTGATGGGAGCTTTTGTAAGCAATACGGGTACTGTGGCAATCATGATCCCTATAGTGGTGAGCATGGCCATGAGTGTTAAGATGAATCCTAGCCGTCTGCTCATGCCACTTGCCTTTGCCAGCAGTATGAGCGGTATGATGACTCTTATCGGTACTCCTCCTAACCTTGTGATAAATGAGGAACTTATCAAAAACGGCTATGAGGGCTTGGGCTTCTTTACATTTCTGCCGGTAGGTCTCATCTGCATTCTTGTGGGTACTGTATTGCTTTTGCCTTTGAGTAAAAAATATTTGTCGAAACCCGGTGCGCTCAGCGGTGCGAGCGCAAGTAGCGGTAAGTCACTAAAGGAATTGGTTAAGGAGTATGGTATTGCCAATAATCTCCACCGTCTGCAAATTAATTCTAAATCTTCGGTCGTCGGTAAGATGATCGGTGAACTTGATATCCGTAAAAGTTTCGGCCTTAATATAATTGAGGTGCGTCATGTTGAGCATAACCAACGTAATCTGTTGTCAAAGAATGTCGTACAACAGGCAGCTGATTCTGATACGATTTTGAGGGCTGATGATATACTTTATGTATCAGGTACCGAGGAGAGGGTTCAGGCCTTCGCAAATCGCTATAGCCTTGAAATCGTAGCAGGAGATACTCAAGACGGTAGGACTGCTTTTGATTTCTATGATATCGGTGTTGCTGAGATTGTGGTCATGTCTACTTCTTCGGTGGTGAACAAAAGTATACGTGAAATAGAATTCCGTACAAAGTATAATGTCAGCGTGCTCGGTATCTGCCGTAAGAACAAGTATATACTTCAGGGTATAGCCGATGAGACTATTCATGTGGGTGATGTCCTTCTGGTGCAGGGTGCCTGGAACAATATTGCAAACCTGGAGAAGGAGAGTACAGAGTGGATTGTTGTCGGCCGTCCTCTTGAGGAGGCTGCGAAGGTCACTCTTGACTACAAGGCGCCAGTGGCTGCAGTTATAATGGTGGCTATGGTTGCGGTGATGGTCCTCGATTTTATACCGATAGCTCCTGTGACAGCGGTTATGATTGCAGGCTTGCTGATGGTGCTTACAGGTTGTTTCCGTAATGTCGAGGCTGCGTATAAGACCATTAATTGGGAGAGTATCGTGCTTATAGCTGCTATGATGCCGATGTCTGTTGCTCTGCAGAAGACAGGTGTGTCTGCATTGATTTCAGGCTCTTTGGTGTCGTATTTGGGTGATTACAGTCCTCTCCTTCTTCTTGGAGGAATATACTTTACAACCTCTTTCATGACAATGTTCATAAGCAATACGGCAACAGCTGTGCTTATGGCACCGATAGCAATGAGCTCGGCATTGCAGGTGGGTGTAAGCCCTGTTCCTCTGTTGTTTGCCGTGACATTGGGCGCGAGCCTTTGTTTTGCTTCTCCTTTCTCGACGCCTCCCAATGCTTTGGTAATGCCTGCCGGGCAGTACAAGTTCTCTGATTATGTGAAGGTAGGTTTGCCGTTGCAGATAATTCTGGGCATAGTGATGATTCTGGTGCTTCCGTTACTCTTCCCGTTCTAAAAATAGTCTGCCAATATTGCTCGGTTTTGAAGTAAAATGAGTAATTTTGTCACAAATTGATTGTTCTATGGATATATCAGAGGTACAGAGGGCAAAACAGCAGTTCGGGATTATAGGAAATGACCCGGTTCTGCTCAGGGCTATTGATACGGCCATACAGGTAGCGAAAACAGACCTTACCGTGCTCATTACAGGTGAGAGCGGTGTGGGTAAGGAGTTTTTCCCGAAAATAATACATACAAACAGTGTCCGCAAGCATGGTAAGTATATAGCTGTCAACTGCGGTGCCATACCCGAGGGTACAATAGATTCGGAACTCTTCGGACATATAAAGGGTGCTTTTACAGGTGCCGTAAGCGAGCGTAAGGGATATTTCAGTGAGGCTAACGGCGGAACGATATTCCTTGATGAAGTAGCTGAACTGCCTATGCCGACGCAGGCGCGTCTGTTGCGTGTACTCGAGAACGGTGAGTTCCTGCGTGTGGGTTCATCCGAGGTAGAGAAGACCAATGTACGCATTGTGTGTGCTACAAACGTGAATCTTCCCGAGGCTATAGCCGAAGGGCGTTTCCGTGAGGATTTGTATTACCGTTTGAGCACGGTGCCCATATCAGTGCCTCCTTTGCGCAAGAGAGGTGATGATGTGGTGCTCCTGTTCAAGAAGTTCTGTATAGATTTCGCGACAAAATATAATGTTCCAAGAGTACAGCTTGACGAAGGTGCGGTATCTGCCATTCTCAACTATTCGTGGCCGGGAAATATCCGCCAGCTCAAGAACATTGCAGAACAGGTGTCTATCCTTGAACTGAACAGGGAGTTGAGTGCTGATGTAATGATGCGTTATCTGCCCCAGGATAACATCGGTGGAAATCTTCCCATTCTGGCCGGGCAGCGTGGCGGTGACCGCAAGAGCTTCGAGAGCGAGAGGGAAATCCTATATAGCGTGCTTTTCGACATGCGCCGTGACATAACGGAACTGAAAAAACAGATGGAAAGTCTGCGCACCATGAACAAGGAGGCTGTTGAGCATATGCCGTTCTACACCGATGCACAAGAGATGCCGGTAGTCCAACATCAGCCGACATATCATCTGCAGCCTCAGGTTACGCATTATGACCATGTCGCAAATGCCGAGGAGTATGTTGAGGAGGCTGTATCGCTTGATGATGTGGAGAAAAGGGCTATCCTGTCTGCACTCGAGAGGAATAAGGGCAAGCGCAGGAATGCTGCAAAGGAACTGAATATCTCTGAACGTACATTGTACCGAAAAATAAAAGAATATGGAATCGAATAGGATAAAACGTCTGCTTTATATATTGCCGGTGTTTCTGCTGATAGCCGGCTGTACTGTCAGTTACAAGTTTACGGGTGCCTCTATTGATTACACCAAGGTAAAGACAATCTCTCTTGCGCAGTTCCAGAACCGTGCTGCATACCAGTGGGGTCCCATGGCTGCAATGTTCAATGAGGCGTTGAGCGATATGTTCGTGCAGCAGACAAAGCTGGAGCAGGTAAGACAAGGTGGAGACCTTCATCTTGAAGGAGAAATCACAGCATATGATCAGCTGAACAAGTCAATATCTTCGGACGGATATTCAGCCATGGTACAGTTGAAGATGACTGTCAATGTGCGTTTCACGAACAACACTGACCACGAGGATGATTTCGAGCGCAGTTTCAGTGCAACCCGTGATTTTGATGCCACGCAGTCTCTTGACTCTGTACAGGAGGAACTGGTCACACAAATGATAAAGGAGATTGTTGAGAGTATTTTCAATGCAGCTGTAGCGGATTGGTAAGATGGAGAACCTTATGCGTTATATCGCGTATCCCGAGTGCATGAACAGGGATACGTTGTACGAATTGCGCCTGTTGGTGCGCAAGTATCCCTATTTTGATGTAGCACGTCTTCTCATGCTCAAGAATCTTTATCTGCTGCATGACATTGACTTTGGCAAGGAGATGCGTAAGGCTGCAATATATCTCAAGAGCCGGTGGCCTATATTCGAGCTGATGGCAGGGTATGGGACCTCTAATGTCATGGAGCGGGCCCCGGAAGATATCCCTGTTGACAGGACTATGGCACTGATAGATGCCTTTCTTGAGACATTGCCTGCCGATTCTTTCTCTCTTGAGGCTGAGGGCGCGGCTGCCGTGGATTATGTTTCGGCTTACCTGAAAGACAAATCCGCTGCAACAGAAGAAATTCCAGAATTGCGTGGCCAGAGCCTTATTGACGAATTCCTGTCCGGAGACAATGAAAGGATCACCCTTGACTTGCGCGGTGATTCAGATGCTGCGGCGATGAATGTCGAGCCGGTGCAGGAAGAAGTTCCTGTCGAAACATCCTTCTTTACAGAAACCCTTGCCAATATTTATATTAAACAGGGTAAATATGAGAAGGCTCTTGAAATAATTAAACGATTATGTTTGGAATATCCGAATAAAAATCGTTACTTTGCAGACCAAATAAGATTTTTAGAAAAAATAATAAAACATATAAAAAAGAATTAGTATGTATTTGCTTTGTGTTATACTGATTGTGTTGGCTTCAGTGCTTATGTGTGGAATAGTTTTGATTCAGAACTCAAAGGGCGGTGGCTTGGCATCGGGCTTCGCTTCTTCTAATCAGATTATGGGTGTTAGAAAGACAACAGACTTCCTTGAGAAGGCAACTTGGTCTTTGGCTGCCTTGATGGTTGTCATCAGTGTCCTTGCTGCTCACGCATTGCCAGGTGAGGTGTCTGCTACAGATTTGAACCCTACTCAGGTTGAGAACATGTTGGAGATCCCTGAGGTTCCGGTTCAAGAGAACGCACAGTAATCGGTCTTTCAGTTACAAGTATTTTAGTTTTAGGGTAAGCGGTCTATTTATGGGCCGCTTATTGTTTTGCCATGATGTACTATAAAGAATACCGTAAGGTCGATACCTGTAAAAATTCATTATTTTGAGGTATAAAACAATGAAGCGAGTATGTCAATTTTTGAACATACTCGCTTCATTTGTTATAGACTAACTGTATTTAATGTTAATCCGGTATAACAATTTATACTTATTTTTGTGTGTTTGTCATCTCGGACGAATGTGAGAGATCTCTTGTTCCGCATTACTTTTGAGATTTTTTCGGGAGAGCCCTCAACAATACGTCTCGTCGCTACGCTCCATTGAAATGACAAGTTCGCAGTTTGAACGGGTTTATATCGAACTAACGTTATTTTATATCAGAATCCATTAGATTATTGCTTTTCTTCTTTTTCAATCTCTTCCTCAATGAGATGAATCTTCTGCAGGATAACCTGTGCATCCTGCTTGAGTTTATCTACCTTCTGGCGCATGACATCTACCAGGCTCGCTCCCTTCTTGTTGGACACACTCAAGAAGCCGATATTGTTCTCGTATGTGGAAATCTCATTCTTCATTGCCTCGTATTGGCGGATAAGGTGGTCGCGTTCACGCTGTAGACTGTTGCCATTCTTTCCGATGCTGTTGCGGAACCTGTTGAGCTTTCGCTCATTAGCGTCAATGTGGAGTTTCTCATACAAGGCGTTGAGCAACTGTTTGTATTCTTTGTATATCTTGTCTTTCTCCTTGAACGGAACAAAACCTATGGCATTCCATTTTGCAGTTAGTGCGGAAATCTGTTTAGTCTGCTCATCTGCGGGCAACGTGGTGTCAATGTTCTTGAGGGCCTCAATAACTTCGCGTTTTTGTTTGAGGTTATCCAGCTCCATGTTGCGCTGTGATGAAGTGGCAGCATTGCGACGCTCAAAGAATGTGTCACATGCTGTAACAAAGCGTTTCCATAATGCTTCGGAATGTTTCTGTGGGACAGGTCCAATCTCTTTCCATTCCCTTTGTATCTTTGTAAGCTTATCGGCTGTTGCCTTCCACTCTTCGCTTTCCATGAGTTGCTCGGCCTGCTCGCACAAGGCTTTTTTGCGCTCAAGGTTATTGGCTAGTGCGTTCTTGGCCTCTTTGAAGAATTCACTCTTTAGTCTGAAGAATTCGTCACATGCAGCACGGAAGCGCTCAAAAATCTTCAGGTTCATCTTCTGTGGTGCAAAGCCAATCTCTTTCCACTGTGCCTGAAGCTCAAGTATCTTTTCTGTGGCACTGTTCCATGCCTGGTAGCTGGTGAGTTGGTTGTTGTTGATTGCCTCAATCTGTTCGCATATAGCGCTTTTCTTTTCAAGGTTTTCTTTTTCCTGCTCTTTCTTGGCTTCGAAGTGCTCCTGATGGCGACGGTTCACATTTGTCGATGCAGCCTTGAAACGTGTCCATATTTCTTCGCGGAGCTCAGGTGATACAGGTCCTGTCTCACGGAATTCGTTGTGGAGCTGCTGAAGTTGGCGGAATGCGTTTATGACATCTTCTTCATTCTCAAGTGCTTCGGCAGACTCACATAGTCTGGTTTTTATCTCAAGATTTTTCTTGAAGTCATATTCGCGGAATTCGTGGTTTATTTTGAGGACGTCATAGAATTGTTCCACAAGTAACTGGTACTGCTTCCACAATGATGTGACATTTTCCTGTGGAACATTCTTTATCTCTTTCCATTCCGACTGGATAGCCTTGAACTCATTGACTTCAGGAGTGCCTTGACTTGCATTCTCTACAAGTGACTGGAGCTTTGCCAGAAGTGATTCTTTCTTTTCGAGGTTGGCTCTCATCTCCTGTTCCTGTGCGGCAATCCAAGCATTACGTTTTGCCTTTATGAGTGACATGATCTCTTTAAAAGACTCTTCCAGCTCGTCTGTGGCAGGGATGAACAGTGATACATCACCACCTTGTGCAATGAAATCTTGCTGTGCGGTCTCTATCTCTGCTGTACGCATACGGTAGAACTGTACCTTAAGGCTCTCGGTCTCGGCTTTGCAGTTGAGTACATCGTCGCTTTCAGCAATAACTTTCAAGCGATCGATAATCTCCTGACGGCTAGACGGTCTTGAGCCTGCGTTGTCACACTCACCCTCTGGTGTCACAGAGGACTCTTCTACTGTTTCCTCAACAGGTTGTTCATAGCTCAACTCGGTCATAGTGGCATTGTCAGCCTGTTCAGGGGTATTCGCGGTGTTCAGCTCACTTGGCTGTACATCGGGGTTCAATGTTTCGCTCATCTGCTTATGATTTTAAGGTTACTGCAAATGTCTGGCTCTTGATATGCCATAGACAAGTGCATTATTCTGCGAATATAAATAATTAATTTGATTATAAAGGTATCGCTGGCAAAAGTTTTTTGTTTCTAATGATGTTTTTTTCGGTTTTATCAGTGAGATACATTGAAACAGTCAGCGTGCAGGTATATGGTGCCTGCACGCTGATGCCAGTAACGTGTTTTCTGGTTATTTCACAATGGCTTTTTTCCCATTGATGATGTATATGCCTTTAAAGAGTGCTTTTATCTTGTTGTAATCAGTCGTTTCAAGCACCTTACGTCCGGTAATGTCATAAACGATCCAACAGTTCTCTGTATCGGCTACAAACTCTTCGAGCGATGTGTCGTTCTTTACGATATACTTGAGAGTAACACCTTCTATGTCATTGTTGTTTGCATCAATGAAATATCCTGTAGGCACTTCAAGAATGTAGGTACCGTTGGCTGTAACCGGTGTAGTTGCCTTGATTGCACCCTGTGTCATTGTCTTGACACCGTCCTCGGGCTTGGTGGTGTACTCGACGGGGATGAGCTCGGTTGTGCCCTCAAGGTATAGACGTGGCTGCTTGGTCTCGTCATCAGATGCGTTCATATAATAACTGAATGAGAATACAATGCTGGTGAGTGATTCAAGCACAGAACCGTCAGCCGGGTCTATGTTGTCAATTGTTGCTGCAGGTGCATCACCCATAAGGTTATATGATACCAAAGTCTTCTTGCCGTATCTTGTAGGGATAGGAATGGACATGTTCATGCCGTTGGGGTTCAACAGGATATCGCCAGTAAAGATGATGTTAAGGTCCACGTTGTTTGTTGTTGTGAGCTCTTTCTTTGCTGTCAGGGTAAGTGTGTTGCTGTTTGTCTGTTTAACAGTGAATGTTGTCGCAGCACCCTCTGATGACACCTTGAGGTTACTTGCCTTGATGCCCTCGTCGCAGGTTACAATAACCTCATTGAGCCTTTCAATGAAAGCGCCGGATGCAGGTGTTATTGTAAATGTGGGGTACTCACGCTGCATATATAACTTGGGAAGGATATAGCTTTTTGTTGCTTGGCCGGCTTTAATGCATACGAATGCCTGCTCTTCTGTAGAGAAGTAGATTGTATAGCCTGTTGAATTTTTTATGGTAGCATAACCTTCAGAACCGAAGGTTATGTTCCAGACAGCATCCTTGCCTGGCATATCGTCGGAGAAAGTAAAGTTATTGCCGCTCTGGCTTATGTAACGTCCGTCATGGTTCTGGATTGCATATCCACCGTCAACAGCTGTGAATATGAAACCGTTGCATTCGACGGTCTCTATGTAGTTTTCATTAGGGATAGTGGCCCCTGTTGTACCCAGGCTACCGTTTGCATCTTTTGCAAAGAAATAGTTTGCAACGCTGTCAGCTGCAAAGAGTGCGTATCTCTTGTCTGCAGTAATCTTCTTGGCCGGGATATATGGCATTGTACGTGACACAACATATGTGGCCTCGGCAGTCTCGCTCTTGTATACCGCATCGCCGTCAACTTTTACTGCTATGACCTTGATTGTTGTTGTCTCTGTAAGCTTGGGGTACATCACCCAATATTTGCTGCACTTTGTGGTTCCGGTGTTGTTGGTGTAGTCCTCGTAACTTGGTTCGCTTCCATCAAGTGTGTAGTAAAGCACTGCTGTCTGGTCTGTTGTCTCGGCTGTCACTGTCACCTCGTCGGCATATATGCCGACGGGGGTTTTGAACTCTGGTGCAGGGACTGTAACCATGCTGGCATCAAGAGTGTACTCGATACTGATACTGCTCACATAGTAAGCCTTTGATGTCGCTTCCCATTTGATTGTTATGTCACCCTTTGCTCCATTGCAGTCAAATGTGTATGGCGCGTCTGATGTACCGAGTGCATAGGCTTCTGACACTTTGTCGCCAACCGTGATTGTGAGCTTTGCATCACCGCCGTTTGCAGTAGAACTGTTTATTGTAATGCTTTTGATTGCGCAGGTTGACAATGCTGATGTGGTCATACTGTAGGACAGGTTCGGGTTACTGCCGCTACCGATCTGTATACCCTTGCCGTTGCTGTTCCAACCGATGCTTGTTGCTGATGATGCATTCCACTCGATATCGCTCAATGTAACGGTACCGCCGGCTGCTGTCAACTGGCCCTCCTCGAAAGTGTGGGTGTATGTCTCGGCACTGCTTGTTGCTGCCATTATGACGAGACAGAAAATTGAAAGTAGAAATTTCTTCATATTATTATCTATTTGGTTTGTTCTGTTTGCAGATTGCAAAGTTAATTATTTCCCTTGAATTGATGAAATAACATCCTGTTTTGTATATGTGTTTAACATATGTTACTCAATACATTATAGCAGAACTTGCGAGACATGTCTCGCAAGTTCTGCTATAAATTGTCTTCAATCTTTTTCGTGTATGATTGTCTTTAACATTTCAATCAAATCGTCTATATTGAATTCTGTGCCTATGATTTCTCCTTCTTTCGCTCCGTTAGGCAACAATATGAGATAGGTGGGGAATATCTGTACATTGTATTTCTCTACAATAGCAGGACCCTCTCCCTCCTCCATGTCCACCATTATGGGTACGAAACGTTCATTGATGAATTTGCCGAGTTTCTCTTGTGGGAATGTTTCCTGTTCCATCTTGCGGCAAGGTCCGCAGGTCTTTGTATGGCAGTCTACAAGTACATATTTGCCGTCTTTCTTTGCCTTCGCAAGAGCCTTTTCTAAGTTCAGATCAAAAAATACTGTTCCTGGTTCATGGGTAATCGCCTTTGCGTCATCGGGCTGTAATGCCGGCGTCTCCACTTTCGGACTCTCTGCTATCTGTTCTTCTTTTACCGTGCCGTTTGTATTTGCACATGAACACATTGCTATAATCATTAATGTGCAGATTACCTTACCTTTTTTCATTTTATTTATTGATTGTATTTTTTATCACCTCATCCAAGCCTCCTCCTGCGGGCGGGGCATAGGCTGTAACAATCTTACCCTCTTTGTCAATCACCATATACCTTGGTACTCCCGAGATATGGTAGTCGCTCTCGAACTGTGACTGTTCAGAACACTCCGGGGTAAGGTTCAGCAGGCCCCCCATCTTGCGTTTCTCGATAGCTGCAAGCCAAGAATCCCTTACTTCCTTACGGTCAATGGAGACTGTCATGAATATAATGTCATCATTTCCTTTGTATTTCTCGCTGAGTGCAATGAAGTCCGGCATCTTTGCCAGGCAACTGCTGCACCAGGTTGCCCAAATGTCAATGACAATCACTTTTCCGCGGAATTGGGCGAAAGTGTACTCCTTGCCGTCGGCATCCTTGAGGGGAGGGGTCGGAGCCGGTTCGCCGGGCATGGTGTCTTTGTATTGGTCAAAAAGTTCAAGAATATCCTTTTTCAATCTGCTCGGCTTTACGTTCTGCTCTATGAGCGGACGTATTGCTGCCAGTTCGTCATTGCAACCGCTGTTGCTTATCGGGAACTTCAGCTTTTTCATGTAAGCTATGTGCAGTGCGTCGTTTTTACAGGAGAATACCTCGCGAAGCTTCCTGTAATCATTCCCGTTCATGCTACGCGGATGGTAGAACACGGTTATGGTTATTCCGTCTCGTGAATCCTCAAAACTGCAGCCCTCCTGCATGAATTTCAGCGTATAGTAGTGGTCGACAAAACGTGCGGTGTCGCGTTCAATCATAAAGGACTGTACAATTTTGTTGTCGAGGCTGATGTCGCTTATCTGTTGGGACAGCATTGAAATGTCGTCGTTCTTGCCCCTGCATTTGAACATGTACTCACCGCTGTGCCATATATACTGGCACAGGTTTGACAATCTGCCGCAACTGTCCTTCTCGGCTAATTGCTTCTCGATGGTTGTAAAATTGTCAACTAATTCCTGGGCTGTCTTGAATTCTTTCTGCCATAGGCTGTCTATACTCTCTTGCGATGTCCAGGCTGTGCCGCGATCTATTGTCCCGGAACAAGCGTTGCCCATGAGCAGTGTTATAAGCAGTGTAGCAATTGCAAGTGGTTTCATCAATTCTTCTATTATCTGTTTATACCTCTTGCGATACCGACAAGGTCAATGCCGTATGTCTCCAGCATGTGGCTGACCACAATGTCGTACTTCTCTTTAACCATAGGATAGGTTGATGACGGGTAGCGTGCCTCGAACTCCTCGGGAGTGAGCCACATGGCATTCTTTATGTATGTGGTAAAGAGGTTGTAGTGGGGGTATTTGTCCTTCTCCCAGTAGTAGCAACTTGTCTCGTTCGCATAGTTCGGTGCCCACACCTGTTTCTGTACTCCTGTTCCGAAGTTGTCGTTTATCATGTCCACGAAACCGAGTTTGTATTTGTAGTTTGCCTTTGATGGGTCAACATTGTTCATCTTCTTGTCGCTGGAGAAGTCGTACCCCGCCCAGAACTCGTCGGGTGAATCAATATCTCCCTTTTCTATCGCATTGTAGATAGCCTGTATCATGAACATGCAACGTTGCTGGCGCAACGAATATTCGGCATCGCCACCGTCGATGACCTCATCCTTGAAACTGATTGCCCAGTTGTCGAAGTTGCCGAGCTTGATGGATTTGAACGGGTCTGTGTTCGTGCCTCCTACTTCTCCGCTGTCTTCTCCGAAGTCACGCGGCTCGGTACGGAGGTTGTGTATCATATATATCTTTACGGGGAAGGTCGTCTGTGCAAACTCCTTGCTTAAATTGGGGAATATGTAGCTGTAGAAGAAGTTTACATAGAACGGTAGATGTGCCTCCGGCAGGTTCCATGCAGGGTCGTCCCGCTCTTCGTCATAGCCGCCAACGTATATATCTCCCGTTCCGGCCGAGACCCAGTCACGGTTAAGGTCCTCCTCTGTGATGTCCTTGTAAAGGAGGTACACGCCATAATCGTTCTTTATGTCGTTTATGATCGAGTCGTATTCGCTGTTCCCTTGTGGGAAGCCTCCGCGTATCGGGGAGTAATTGCCCGATGGTGTAAGGTCGTCCTCACTGCTGCACGCATTGAATAATGCGAATGCGGCAAAAATGATAACTGCGCTTTTTATGAATCTTTTCATAACTGTTGCTTATTGTTGTTCTTATGTATTATTCTACTACAGGCGTACGCTTCTCTGGCAATTCATTCTGCACAAGGCTTGAGTTCATCTGCAGTGCCTCCTCGGGTATGGGTATCGTGTACAGCAGGTCGTTCTCCTCAATGCGGAATGTACTTGTGTTGTCCGCATTGTCGTGCCATTTGTGTGTGAATGATGGCATGCCCCAACGTCTGAGGTCGAACCAGCGGTGTCCCTCAAAGCAGAGCTCACGTCGGCGCTCGTCACGAACGAACTCGATGAGTTCTTCCTGTGTCGCAAACTCTTCGTCTTCATAATCCTCCGGGTCAAAGCGCTTTTTACGCATGGTGTTCAGGGCTGATGTCGCCTCGGTAATACCTTCACCGCCAATCATTGCCTTTGCTTCGGCATAGTTGAGGTATGCCTCTGACAAGCGCAAGCAACGTCCGAATACTCCCACTGCATTCTGTGGCAGATAGTATGATGTTCCCACGTTTACCTTTCCGAAAGCCATATGCATCAGTTCACCGCTACTGCCCTTTGGAGCTCTGACGATGTATCTGCTCAGACGCAGGTCATAATCGACATATGTGTTAAGCAGTTCCTCGGATGCCTGGAAATATGCGTGCATCTTGTTGCCTGTGGTGGAGTTTGTGCTGTTGGCACCCTCGTATGTCCATTCGAACATGTCCAGTACATTGCCGTATGGCCAAATGGTTTCCGATGATGAATATGTCGGATAAACCATATATGTACGTACGGTCTCGCCTGCATCGTTCTTGCCGTTGAGAGGTATGTTGTTGAGGTCTTCAAGTTTGAAGTTCGGGTTCTCCATTACAAGCTTTGCATAATGAGCTGCCTTCTCCCAGTTCTCCATGTAGAGGTATGTCCTTGAGAGTGTCAACTGTACCATAGGCAGGCTGGTGCGGTAATTGTCGCTCCACTGTTCACTCTGGGGCAATGACAGGTATATCTCTTCTGCTGTGTGCAGGTCGCTGAGAATCTGCTCATATACCTCGGCTACAGTCTTTCTCTTCAGGTAGTCTTCGCTCTCCTCGATGCCGCTGTTCAGCTTGAGCGGAACACCAAGGGCTTCGGGGTTGTAGCTGTATGGCTGTCCGAAGATGTTCACCAGGTTCAGGTAATAGAAACCGCGCAGGGCAAGTGCCTGTGCCTTAACCTTATTTATGTTCTCCTCTGTGTCTTTTACGTTTGGGATGTAGTCCAATACTGCATTTGCGCCTAGGATTACTTCATAATAGCTCTCATATACATTGATGTGTCCGGCACCGGCCTCTTCCATCATCTTGAACATGTCGGGTTGCCAAGAGAAACTTGCAAGGAACAGGTTTCCGTCAAATCCGTCGTTAGGGACCTGATATGGTGCAGCCTCGATGTCATCGTCAAGCAATCCAAGGAAAATGTTGAACCCCTCCATGTCGTTTCGCTGGTACGCCTCGCCCAAAAGAAGCTCGTTGAGTGATGTGGCGTCCTCGGGAACGAACTCGCTCTCGGAATCGGGCTCAAGGAAATCGCTGCAGGCTGTAAATGAGAGCGCAGCCAATATTGCGAGAATATTATATTTCAGTTTCATAGTCAATTGATTTTTATAGTCCAAGACTCAAGCCAACAGAATAAATTCTAGGCTGTATGCTGTAGCCCAACTCCGGGTCATAGCCTTTCCAGTCATCACTTGCAATCACGAAAAGGTTGTTGATGTTCGCACTCAGCTGTATACGTGAGAGACCTATCTTCTGGCACAATGTACGTGGTAGGGTGTACGACAGCGATAGCTGAGTACAACGCAGGAACGATGCGCTGGCAACTCTCACGTCCGACTGTGCCCACATTGAGTAGATGTTGTCATACAGGCCGTTAGGCAAGTTCAAGTTGTAAAGGTCACGAACCGATGTGTATAGCCCCGGGATGTTTGTGTGTGCCTCGTCACCCGGCTGTTTCCAGCGGTCGTTAAGTTCCTTTGAGAGGTTGCTGAAGATGTCAGGCATCTTGCCGTATGTGAATGTAGAGTAAGGGTTAGGCAGACGCTTTTTAGCTCCTAATGCAACAGCGAAGTCCATTCCGATGTTGAAGTTTTTCCAGCGCAGGCGGGTATTGAAACCACCGGAAAAGTCAGGTTCGCTCTGCCCTGAATATACAAGGAATGTGGTTGGGTCAACACTTCCATTGCCATCGACTGCATCGTATGTCGCATCTTTGAATGTCGGGTAACCGTTTGTGCCGTTGAGACCTGTGAACTTGTACGACCAGAAAGCTGAAAGAGGATAGCCTTTCTTGAGCGGACGGTCACTGCTGCCGTTGAGGAAGTCGGTGTGTGTCAGTTCGTCTGCTTTTGCTGTACGGTCATCGCTTGACGATTCGTTCCAGTTCTTGCCGGCATTGACACCGATGGTCCACGCAATGTCGTTTGTACGTATCGGAGTAAAGTTTAGTGTAACCTCCAGACCGCTGTTGCTGATGAGACCACCGTTCAAAGGCATTGTCGACATTCCGTACTCCTGTGCAATGTCTTGTCTTATGATGGCATTCGAGTTACGGCGGTAGTACTCGAAGTTCATTGTTATGCCGAACAAGGCGAGATCCAAACCAAGGTTCAGTGACTTTGTGCGCTCCCACTTGAGCTGTTTGTTGGGCAGGCTTGAGATAGAGAGATAATACTCATTATAGCTCTGCAATAATCCCTGATAACGGACTATCATCTCCGGACTCAGCGTGTTTACCACGTTGCCCTGGATACCGTATGAGGCACGCAGGTTCAACTGGTCGAGCCAGTGTGCATGCTCCATCATGAACGGTTCCTGTGCTATCTTCCATGATGCGCCGAATGACCATGTGGGGTCGAACTGTTTGTTCACGTCCTGACCGAAGCGGTTCGATGCGTCAGAACGTACGTTCACGTTAACCACGTAACGGTTCTTGAATGCGTAGGCTACTGTTGCGAAGAACGACATGTAGTTTGTCGTTGTCGACATCTTGTTCCATGCTCCGTTGTATAGCTGTGCTAGTGCTCCCCAACCGATGGTGACATCACTGCCGATAGGCTTGAAGTTCTCGGGTAGGGTGGGTGATACAAGGATTGAACCGCGTTCGGGAACATATCCCCAAACAGTATTACCTTCACTGGTGCTTTCGCTTGAACGTATTTCCATACCCAGCATCGCATTCAGACGGTGATCCTCATTGAATTCCTTGCTGAACTGCAGACGGTGTGAGGTATTGTATGATACACCCTGCGAATTGGCCTGGTTGAGTACACCGCCATATGGCATCAGGGCCGCATTGAAACGGTCGGAACCTGCTTTCTCTGTGCCGTAGGCATAACCTCGGTAGAGTTGCTCGACTCTTGAGGTCTTCTCACCGGCATAGCTCTCGCTCTTGTTGTTGGTCACTGATATGCTGGCTGTTCCCTGATAAGTGAGCCATTTGAGGATTTTGTACGATACGTTTATCGATGCGTTGAAGTTTGTTCCACGGTTGAACGAGAAACTGTTCTCCATCTCGTTGAAGATGTTGTATGAGTACTGGTTCTTGCCTCCAAGCAACGTATTGTACTGGTATGTGTAATATTTAGAGTAGAATGCGCGGTCGCCGTTCTCCTCGAATGCCGGTATGGCACGGCTGGTGTTCATCGCGTATGTGTAGGGGTTCACGCCTGCACCGTAACCGTCGGCATCGCGTACACTACCGTTTAATTGTGCATTGATGCTAAGCTTCTCGTTTATGTTGCTGTTGATGCTCAAGCGTGCTGTAATCTGGTCATTCTCGTTGCCTACCTCATATCCTTTGTTGTTCTGGTAGCCGATAGAGGCGTTGTAGGTGTATTTGTCAGTTCCGCCCGAAATGCTCAGGTTGTGGCTCTGGCTGACGGAGTTGCGTGTGAGCAGGTCGAACCAGTCTGTGTTCACGGTCTCAAGGCGCTGGAGGTATCTTGAGAACTCATCCTCTGTTATCATGCGCTTGTTGAACATTGCCATCAAACCCTCGTATGTGTATATCTGTGGCAACGGCTCGCTCTGGTAGCGAACACCGGCCTCGTATGCCTCCTTGCTGAACTGGATGCGCTCGTAGGAGTTCATGAAGTCGTACATATCGTATGTGGGGCGCTCCCTTACCGATACATTGGTGTTGTAGTTGACACTCACGCGGCCGGGGGTACCCTTCTTTGTGGTGACAACGATGACACCGTTAGATGCCTTTGAACCATAGATGGCTGTTGCCGATGCATCCTTGAGCACTGTGATGTTGTCGATATCCTGTGGATTGAGCCATGATATCTGGTTACCGATAAGCTCCCTCATATCCGATGTTATGGCAGAACTCATGTCAATGGAGAGCGGATCCTCCTGAATCACTCCATCGACAACCCATAGCGGGTCGCTGTTGCCAAGAATGGTTGATGTACCGCGGATCGTAATCTTAGGCGATGCACCCACACGTGCCGATGTGTTCACTACAGACATACCTGCGACCTTTCCCTGAAGCATCTGGTCGATGCTCTGGTATGCAGGCATCATAATGTCGTCGGCCTTCACGGTTGTGAATGCTCCCACCATGTCCTTGCGTGGCAAGCGGTTATAACCGTCCTCCACAATGGTTACATCGGCAAGCATAGTCTCGTCAGTCTTGAGTACTACCTCGATAGGCTTTTTGATTACATCGGGAGTAAGTTTTACTTTTACGCTCTTTTTTCCGATGTAACTCACAACCAATTCGTTGTCTCCGTTTTTGAGGTTTGCCTCAATGGTGAACTCTCCATATAGGTTGGTATTTGCACCCCTTGCGATTTTCTTGTTGTTCATCACAGCAATGCTTGCTGCCGGCAACGGGTCTCCGAGTTCATCGGTGACAACACCTTTTATGCCTGTGTCTTTCTGCGCAAATGCGGGGAGCGTGTACAGGAAACACAGTAAGAGGCATAGTGTGTTGAATATCAATTGTTTGAATCTCATAACAATGGTTATTGGTGAATTTTGTCACTGTTTAATGTGCTAAATTACTAATTTTTTCCAAAAAACTGTTTAAAAATACAAAAAATAAAAAACCGACCAACATGTTTTTTGCATATAGGCCGGTTTTGCTGATAAAATGTTAAATAAATGCTTTAAAATTATTAAAAAAGTTGTCGGGGCTTCTGAAAGATTTGTAAAGTGGTTAAAGAATATTTTTAGATCGGCTATTGTCAATCAAGCTCTACTTCCAGTATACAAGGGAATGCGTAACTCCTGTCTCCACGTTGTTTAAGAGAGTTGTAAATGTTCGCTATTGTACGTTTCAGTTTTTTGGCTTTGATTCTCTTGCCCTTGTAGTATACCGTCACTTTCTTGTCAAGGTTTACCATGTTGTCGTTGAGGCTGATTGTCAGTCTGGAGTAATCACAGTGTTCTATGTTGATGCTGTTGCCATCGATGCTTGCAATTACGGTGCTTCCGTGACGCAACTCTTCGGCCGGTGCCGAAAGCCAGTAGAAATGCTCGCGCAGCACCTCTTCCTGCCTCCATACAACTTCCTTGGGATATGGGTTCCTGCGGTATTGTGCCATCCAGCCTACAGCATCTGCATCAGCACGGTCCATCCAATGTCCCTTGCCTTCGACGATGTTGGTGCTGTGGATGTATTTGCCGGGGTTGGCAGCCTCCAGCGAATCCATTACAGCTCCCTTTTCCTTGGCGAGCCTGTTGCGGTCGTACGCGGTATCGTGCTCACCCATCCATATTGAGAATGGTACGTTCAACAGGTTTACCTGTGATGCGTTGCCCGGGTGTCCGGCCATCATTGAAGCTGCGGCCCATTTGTCGGCCATGCGCGGAGCCATACGCCACACACCGTCTCCACCGGCTGAGTAGCCCATGAGGTAAACCTTGTTGGGGTTGACGCCTTCAAATACCACGCAACAACGGATGAGCTTTTCGAACAGCTCGTCAAGTCCTTTGCGGTGCCACATGTTCCAGGTGTTCCACGGTGCACGGGGGGCTACATATACACCCTCGGGCAGCTCGTAAAGGTAAATCTGGTTCATCCACTGCTCGTCATTAACCTCTTTGGGGCACTCTCCGCCTCCATGCATCGAGATGTAAAGGCTGCGTCCGTCACGTGGACACATGCCGAATGTGTGTATTGCGCAAGCCAACTGCAGGGTATCATGGGTTAGAATCATTTTTTTCCACTCTCCCTTTAGTGCACGTGCCTGCTCCTGGAGCCACAAGGAGTCAATTACAACAGCAGCCTCTTCGGCCTCTTTCTTGTCAAGTTTCTTATTCGCGAATTTCTGTTTTGCGAGTTCTCCTTTTCCGTTCTTTAGCCATGCCTTGAACGCATCGGTCTGTGCAATCATAACGGCCGATATAAGTACGGCCGTTATGATTGTGAATACTCTTTTCATTTTGTCTGTTGTAAAAACTATTTACCTTATATGATTATTTTGCTCAATATCATTGAAATTATCATGTAGAACGTCATACCACTGAGGTCGTTGATAATCTGTATGAACGGTCCTGTTGCCACGGCCGGGTTTATGTCCATCCTCTCCAGCACCATCGGAATCATTGTTCCGAAAGAGGATGCGAAAAGCACGACAATGAACAGACTGATAGGTACTGCAAGTGTCACGATATCAAAAGCTCCGTATATGAAGAAATTATACATGTACACCATCAACGAAAGTATGGTGGCGTTGACAATCGCAACCACAAGTTCCTTGAGTATGTGTCTGAATATGTGCTGCGAGTTCAATGAATTGTTCGCGAGCCCCTGTACGGCAATGGCGGATGACTGTGTACCCACATTACCTCCCATGCCGGCAAGCAGCGGGATGAACAGTGCCATTTCGGGGTGCGAGCCCAGCGTGTTCGTGAAGCAGTTCAGCAGGATTGATGAACCGATACCTCCCAACATTCCTATAATAAGCCACGGCAGACGTGCTTTCGTCTGAACGAACACGCTGTCGCTTGTCTCGACGTCTTGTGTAAGACCGGCGGTCAACTGTTGGTCGTGTTCTGTCTGTTCACGTACCTCATCCATGATGTCATCGACGGTGATCTGTCCCACAAGGCGGTTGATCTTGTCAACGACGGGTATTGCCACAAGGTTGTACTTCTCTATGAGCATTGTAACCTCGTCAATCGGGGTGTCAACGTCAACGCTTACCACCTTCTTGTTCATAACGTGCTTCACCTTCGATACCGACGGGCTTGTGATCATCTTGGTGAGCGGGAACAGTCCGCATAGCCTCTCGTCGTCATCCACTACATAGACATAATATATGTCGTCGAGTTCCTCGGCCTGCTGGCGCATCTCCTTCAGGCACTCCGGCATACTCCAGTTCTCGTTAACAACCACCATCTCGGTACTCATGAGACCTCCGGCGGTGTCCTCGTCATATTGCAGAAGGTCTACGATGTCGCCGGCCTGTTCAATGTCCTTGATATGCAGGAGGACCTCTTCCTGCTTCTCCTCGTCCATGTCACGGATAATCTCCACGGCATCGTCAGTGTCCATGTAGTTGACGAAGCGTTTGGCGATAGCCTCGGACGGGAGTTCTTCCAGAAGCTCGTTACGGATATCCTCATCCATCTCGGTGAGGGCGTCGGCAGCCTTCTCGTTGTCAAGCTGCCTGTAGAGGAAGCGGGCTTCCTCAATGTCAAGCTCAAGGCAGATTTCGGCAATGTCGGCCGGGTGAAGCTTTGATATCTTCTCCTGCAGCAACACCGATTCTTTCTTTTCGATGAGCTCCTTTATGTAGTTGATGAATTCTAATGTCATATTTTCCTCTGCTATTTCGCTAACGCGAGTTCAACCTTCTTTGTCAAGTCAATAAACTGCTCTATGGATAGTTGCTCGGGGCGTTTTTCAAGAATCGGGTCGCTCAACAGGGGTGACTCCTTGCCGACAATCTGTTGGATGGAATTCCTCAGTTTCTTGCGTCGTTGGTTGAATGTGCCCTTGACAATCTTCCTGAACAGTTCTTCATCGCACTCCATGCACGTTCGTCCGTTGCGTTTCATCAGTACAACGGCACTCTTGACCTTGGGAGGAGGAGAGAAAACATTTTCGTTTACGGTGAACAGGTACTCTACGTCGTACCACAATTGTATGAATATGCTCAAGATTCCGTAGGCCTTTGTGCCGGGCTTTGCAGCCAGGCGTTCGCCTACCTCTTTCTGTATCATACCGCTGCAGTAAGGGATGAACTCCTTGTAATCGAGCATCTTGAAGAATATCTGGCTTGAAATGTTGTAAGGATAGTTTCCGATGAGCATGAACTGTCCACCGTCGAAAAGGCGGTCGAGGTGCATCTTTAGGAAGTCATCGGGGATGATGTTCTCCTCCTGCAGCTCCGGAAGGTTCTTGCACAGGTAGCTTACCGACTCCTCATCAATCTCCACAACCTTCAACGGGCGTTTCTTCTCTAAAAGGAACTGTGTCAGCACGCCCATACCCGGTCCCACTTCAAGGATAGGCAGTGAAGGACAGGTGTCAACGGTATCCGCAATATCCTTTGCTATGGAAAGGTCAACAAGAAAGTGCTGTCCTAATCTCTTTTTTGCTGTTACTGCTTTCATAGTCGGTGAGCCTGATTTTTTAATTAAATATACTTAAAAATGAGGTCTTATGTCCAATATATTGTTATCTTTGCGGAAATCCGCGATGACAGCCTGCACTCGCTGTGAAATATTGAAACAAGTTTCATATATCTCGCTCGTTTGTTGCTATCTTTGCGGAAATCCGCGATGACAGCCTGCGCTCGCTGTGAAATTATAAACAAGTTATATTTCGCTCGCTTGTTGCTGTCATTGCGCTAAAGCGCGAAAATAGCCTTCGCTTGCTGCATGAGCTGTGGCAGTTGTAAAATACTGCATGATGCCTAAATAACAATCCTGGCGGCCTTTTGTCCCCATCGGAATGTTGCAAAGGTAAATAAAACTATTAAAAATGTTTCTAAAGTTGTGAAAAAGATTTTCAATAAAACGATAAAAACCGTGCTGCCAATCGTCTTGGGGATACTTATCCTGTATATGATTTATGCCGATTTTGATTTTACACAACTTTGGGGTGCAATCTCCGAAATGGACATGACATGGTTTGTGGTGTCAACCTTTTTCGGTATTATGAGTCATGTCATCAGGGGCTGGCGCTGGAAACTGACACTTGCACCGCTTGGCTATTATCCTTCTTCAAATATATGCGTGAACTCCATATTTGTAGCTTATGCCGCGAATCTTGTTGTGCCGCGTGTGGGTGAGGTGTCCCGCTGCGTGGTACTTGAGCAGTATGAGCACGTCCCCTTTGCACAGTCATTGGGTACGGTGGTGAGCGAACGCTTGATAGACACTCTTATGGTGCTCACAATGACAGTGGTGGCAGTGTTGCTCCAGTGGACGGTCTTCACCCGCTTCTTGAGCGATGCAGGCTTCGGTAAGTCCGAAAGCCCGTTCTTTGCCTCAATAGGCGGATGGGCGGTAATTCTGCTTTCATTTGTGGCGATAGTGGTGCTGTTGTATGTGATTCTGCATAAGATGGCATTCTGGAAACGTATCAAGTCGTTCATAGCGAACTTTATTGTCGGAATAATGTCGCTCACCAAAATGAAGAACGGTTGGCTGTTTCTGCTTGAGACTGTGGGTATATGGTTCTGCTATTTCATGCAGTTCTACCTATGTGTCTTCTGTTTCGGGTTCAGCAGTGACCTCTCTGTTCTGGCAGGTCTGCTGCTATTTGTGGCAGGAAGCATTGCGGTGGTTGTGCCCACCCCCAACGGCGCTGGTCCATGGCACTTCGCGATAATAAGCATAATGGTGCTTTACGGTGTAAGCCCAAACAATGCGTCGGTTTTTGCGTTGATTGTTCACAGCACGCAGACACTGCTTGTAGCGTTGTTGGGACTTTATGCGCTTGTGATGTTGCAATTCAAAAAATCCATTAACAAATAAAAAGAATAATTATGGCATTGACAATCAAAGATCTACAGCCTCGTGAAGTGTGGAAGCATTTTGAGGCATTGACACAGGTTCCACGTCCATCGGGACACCTTGAGAAGGTACAGAAGTTCCTGCTCGACTTCGGTAAGAGCATTAATGTTAAGACATGGCAGGATGAGGCAGGCAACATCATCATGCGCAAGCCTGCCACTCCGGGTCTTGAGGGCCGCAAGGGTATTATCCTTCAGGCTCACATGGATATGGTTCCCCAGAAGACTCCTGACAGCAAGCACGATTTCGTAAACGACCCCATCACTACCGTAGTCAAGGGTGATTGGCTTTATGCTGATGACACGACTCTTGGTGCTGATAACGGTCTTGGCGTCGCTGCTATCATGGCAATCATGGAGGACGACACTCTGCAGCACGGTCCGCTCGAGGCTCTTATCACAGCTGATGAGGAGACAGGTATGTACGGTGCATTCGGCCTTAAGGGCGGCGAACTCGAAGGCAATATCCTTCTGAACCTTGACTCTGAGGAGGAGGGTGTCCTTTATATCGGTTGTGCCGGTGGATTGGATATCACAGCTACCATGGAGTTCATGGAAGAGGAGAGCGACGAAGAGGATGTTGCTGTCAAGGTGCAGCTCAGGGGGTTGCGCGGTGGCCACTCAGGTCTTGAGATCAACGCAGGCCGTGGCAACGCCAACAAACTTATGGCACGTTTCGTGCGCGAGGCTATGGAAGAGTGCGGTGTCGTGCTCGCAAGCTGGAACGGCGGTAACATGCGCAACGCAATTCCTGCGAGCTGTGAGGTTGTACTCACACTCCCGGCTGAGGGCGTCGAGGAGCTCAAGGCTATTGCAGCAAAATATGAGACACTATACAACAGCGAGTATGCTACAATAGAGGAGGGAATTACCCTTACTGTGACAGAGTGCGAGATGCCGGAGACTGTTGTTCCCGAAGAGATTCAGGACAACCTTGTTGACGTTATCCTTGCTTGCCACGACGGTGTACTCCGCTTCATCCCTACAATCCCCGATACTGTAGAGACATCAAGCAACCTCTCAATCGTACGCATTGCCGAGGGTAAGGCCGAGATCAACATCCTCGCACGCAGCTCTTGCGATACAATGAAGGAGTATCTTGCACTCCAGCTTTCAAGCTGCTTTGCAATGGCAGGAATGAAGGTAGAGCTCAGCGGCGGTTACAGCGGCTGGCAGCCCAATGTGAACTCTCCTCTGCTTGCGGCTTTGAAGAGTGCATACAATGATATGTTCGGTAAGGAACCCGATGTGCGCGTAATCCACGCAGGTCTTGAGTGCGGTATCATCTCTACCAACTATCCCGGTATGGATATGGTGTCGTTCGGTCCCACACTCATGTCTCCTCACTCTCCTACAGAACGCGTAGAGATTCCTACGGTAGAGAAGTTCTATTCTCTTGTGAAATCCCTTGTGGTGAATGGTGTCCTCTGATATTATATATAATTAGGAGTAATTTATGCGAGGTTGTCCATCAGGGCAACCTCGTTTTTTGTCAATTGTATGGCAAATGTAGGTGTCCGTTGGTGAATTTTTTATAAAAAACTCCGATGTAGATAAAAAAAGGTGTCTCTTGTATTGTTTTTGTTGAAAAAATAATAAATTTGCGCTTGTGATGCTTGAGCAAAAAGAATTGCCGCTCACAAATGGATTAATTAATTAAAAACAGTTATTATGAAAAAGCATTTCAAACTTACAGCAATGTTGCTCACAGCAACAATCTTGTTCTCTTCTTGTATTGGTTCTTTCCGTTTGACAAATAATATCAAGGATTGGAATGAGGGACTCGGTGACAAGTTCGTGAACGAGCTTGTGTTCATCGCTTTGCACATTGTTCCGATATATGAGATTGCAATATTCATTGATGGTGTTGTCCTGAATTCTATCGAGTTCTGGACAGGTGAGAATGTTGTCGCAGAACCGGGTGAGACAAAGATTGTGAAGAACAGCCAGGGTCAGGATGTACAGGTGACAGCTCTTGAGAACGGTTACACAATCTCTAACGGCGAGACAGCTATGAATCTGCTGTTCGATGCCGAGAATCAGGTGTGGAGCGCAGAGTACAACAATCAGTCAACAGACCTTGTGAAGCTTAACGGTGACAACACAGCACAGCTTTTTGTAGGCGGTGAGGTTGTTGATGTTACTCTTGATGCACAGGGTATCAATATGGCTCAGATGCTTCTCAACAGCAGCTTTGCAATGAAATAATCCTGGATTGTCACAATAGTCGGGGTCGCCAATCGGTGACCCCTTTTTTTGTTTATTTGCACGTTTCTTTGTATCTTCGCTACAAAGAATGCATTTTATGGAACATCCCGAGAATGACAAGGCTTATAAAGGCTTGAAAGTGAATGGCGGAGTAGAATCTTTAGGTACGGTGAACCCTTATCTTGCTTCAATGCGCCGCAAGCGCCCGGTGCTTCTGCCGGTGAACGACTATGTCGAGGGCATCCTTCGTGGCGATGTCACGATGCTCAGCAGGGCAGTGACGCTTGTGGAGAGTCTGAAGCCCGAGCATCAGGCTGTTGCCCAGGAGGTGTTGGAACGTTGTCTGCCATACTCGGGAAAGTCGGTACGTGTGGGTATAACCGGTGTGCCGGGTGCAGGTAAGAGTACCTCCATCGATGCGTTCGGAATGCATGTCCTTGAACGCTGCGGCGGTAAACTTGCAGTCCTTGCCGTTGACCCCAGCAGTGAGAGGAGTAAGGGCAGTATATTGGGTGACAAGACACGAATGGAGCGTCTTGCACAGCACCCTGATGCTTTTATACGTCCGAGTGCCTCTGCTGGTTCGTTGGGCGGTGTGGCACGCAAGACGCGCGAGACGATAGTGCTTTGTGAGGCTGCCGGCTATGACAAGGTCTTTGTCGAGACTGTGGGAGTAGGGCAGAGCGAGACTGCGGTCTATTCAATGGTTGACTTTTTTCTGCTTATCCAGATAACAGGTGCAGGTGATGAACTCCAGGGTATCAAACGCGGTATAATGGAGATGGCTGATGGTGTCGTGATAAACAAGGCTGACGGTGACAATGTCGATGAGGCCCGCCGTTCTGCTGTCCACTTGCGCAACGCATTGCATCTCTTCCCTATGCCTGCAAGCGGAATACGTCCGCAGGTACTTACATATTCAGGTTTCTATGACCTTGGGATAAAAGAGGTCTGGGATATGATTTTTGATTATATTGCTCATGTAAAGGAGAGCGGTGTCTTCGAGGAGCGTCGTCACAGCCAGGCAAAGTATTGGATGTATGAGACTATTGACGAGCAGTTGCGTATGCGGTTCATGAATGCACCGGGGGTTGAAGATAAGCTCATGCATTATGAACAGTTGCTGCTTTCTGGCAAAATGACATCGTTTGCAGCAGCTGCAAAGATGCTCGAATTCTATGATATCATAAAAGATGGGACCGGAAGATAAAAGAGTGCTCCGCAAGATAGTACGTGCAAGGTTGGCTGATGTTCCTGTTGCGGAGAAGGAGAGGCGTTCAGCTGAAATATGCCGCTCGCTCAAAGCTCACATTGCAATTAATGATGCAAGGGTTGTGGCTCTCTTCTCGCCGTTACCTGACGAGCCAATGATCGGGGCACTTATAGATGAACTCTCAAAAAGGATGGCTGTGCTATTGCCGCGTGTAGAGGGTGATACCATGGAATTCTATTTGTATTCTCCCGAGTTGATGTCGTGCGGTGCGTTCGGTATCATGGAGCCGGCTGGTGGTGTTGCGGTTGCGCCCGGTGAAATAGACATCATGCTTGTTCCAGGTGTTGCCTTTACACCATGTGGTGACCGGATTGGGCGTGGAAAGGGATTCTATGACAGATATATGTCCAGGAATGATTTCCGTGCATTGAAAATTGGCGTTTGTTATGCCGAACAGCTTATTGAGAGTATTCCAATGGAACCACATGACATGAAGATGGACTTTGTGGTGTCCAAATGAATGATAAAATATACAGAGACTTGTTGTTTACTCACACGATTATGCTTTACAATCTGAAAAAATACAGAATAATCCTTGCGTCGGCATCGCCGCGCCGCAAGGAACTTATGCAGGGCCTTGACCTTGATTTCGAGGTGCGTCGCTTGCCCGATGTGGATGAGTCGTTCCCTGCGGAGCTGCAGGGTGGTGACATACCTCTTTACATATCAAAGAAGAAGGCCGATGCTTACCGTCCTTTCATGGCTGCCGATGAACTTGTAATTACAGCCGACACCATTGTGTGGCTCGACGGCGTTGCTCTTGGAAAGCCTGTCGATGTGGCCGATGCGCGCCGTATGTTGCGCAATATGTCGGGAAAGACACATCAGGTTTTCACGGGCGTTACAATAACCACCAAAGAGGAACAGCGCAGCTTTGTGGCGCAGTCCGACGTCACTTTTGCAACCCTTGATGATGATGAGATAGAGTATTACATCGCGAAGTATAAACCTATGGACAAAGCCGGCTCGTACGGTGCGCAGGAGTGGATAGGTTACATTGGCATGTCGAATATTGTGGGCTCTTATTTCAATGTCATGGGCTTGCCGGTACAGAGGCTTTATAATGAACTGAAACTCCTTCGGTAGCCTTGACTTTTGGGGTGTAACCGTGTAAAATTAAATTTGCTCATAAAAAAATGAAACTTTTTTTTGATGTGAGCATACTTTGCCGTATCTTCGCGTGTCCAAAGGTGTATGTTTTGGACATTGAAATGAGGTCGCTTTTTTTGTCGGTTCCGGGCTGTTTTGTATAGATTTTTTTTTAATCGCCTAACCTGATAAAAACCAGGCACTTCTTTGTTTAAGTATAACAAAACTCAATTATATGGCTGAAACAAAATTCATCTTCGTTACCGGTGGTGTTGCTTCATCACTTGGAAAGGGTATCATCTCTGCATCTATCGGCAAACTCTTGCAGGCGAGAGGATACAAGGTTACAATCCAGAAATTCGATCCGTACATCAATGTCTCTCCAGGTACACTTAATCCCCAGGAGCATGGTGAGTGTTATATCACAATAGACGGTCATGAGGCTGACCTTGACTTGGGTCACTATGAACGTTTTACCGACATCAAGACAACACGTTGGAATACTTTTACAACAGGCCGCATTTACAGTGAGGTCATTGAGAAGGAGCGTCGTGGCGAGTATCTCGGCAAGACAGTTCAGGTTATCCCTCATATCACAGACGAAATCAAACGCAAGATGAAGCGTGGCAGCACAAAGGAGAAGCTCGACTTTGTGATTACAGAGATCGGTGGTACCGTCGGCGATATCGAGGGCCTGCCGTTCCTTGAGGCTATCCGCCAGTTGAAGTGGGAGCTTGGCCGTCGCGCAGTGTGCGTGCACCTTACATACGTTCCTTACCTCTCCGCAGCTGGCGAGCTCAAGACAAAGCCGACACAGCACTCTGTTAAGCAGTTGCAGAGCTTGGGTATCCAGCCCGACTGTCTTGTCTTGCGTGCCGAGCACAAGTTGAGTGTAGGTCTCTGCAAGAAGGTAGCAAGCTTCTGTAATGTAATGCCCGACTGTGTTGTACAGAGCCTTGATGTGCCTTCAATCTATGAGGTGCCCATCAAGATGCAGGAGCAGGGTCTTGACGCTGCAATCCTCCGCCTCACAGGTGAGGAGGTTGGCGAGACTCCCGAGATGAAGCCTTGGCGCACATTCGTTGAGCGCCGCAACAATGCAAAGCGCGTAATAAACATCGGTCTTGTTGGTAAGTACGACCTTCAGGATGCATACAAGAGTATCCATGAGAGCCTCAGCCAGTGCGGTACATATAATGACTGCAAGATTAAGCCTCACTTCATCAACAGCGAGAAGATTACTGAGGAGAACGTTGCACAGATGCTCAAGGGCATGGACGGTTATATCATCTGTCCGGGCGTTGGTCCACGCGGTTTCGAGGGTAAGGTTATTGCTGCAAAGTATTGCCGCGAGAACAACCTCACCACATTGGGTATTGGTCTCGGTATGCAGGTGATGGCAATTGAGGTTGCACGTAACATCCTGGGTCTTGCTGATGCCAACAGCTACGAGATGGACGACCAGACAAAGAACCGTATAGTAGACATCATGGAGGACCTCAAGAGCGTAGGCAATCCATTCGGTACCATGCGTCGTGGCGGTTATGACACTGTAATCACAAAGGGTAGCAAGGCCAATGCAATCTACGGTGTCGAAAGAATCACCGAGCGTCACTATCACCGTTACGAAATTAATGTCGAGTATCTTGACGAGCTTGTAAAGGCAGGTCTGGCATGTACCGGTATCCACCCCGAGAGTGGTCTCGTTGATATTGTAGAGTATCCTGCGAACGACTGGTATGTAGGTGTAATCTATGAACCACAGTACTCAAGTACAGTGCTTCATCCGTCACCTGTTGTCATGGATTTTGTAAAGAATGTTGTAGCCCGCAAGGGATAACAATAATAAGCATGTATTAAAGCGAGAGGGCATTAGATGTCCTCTCGCTTTATTTGTGTGAATTTGGGAATTTAATAATATTTATGGTTCACCTGCAAATCATAGGGGGAATATCTTTTTAACACAGACAAAACATTAAACAATCTCTTATATTCT
>CALCEC010000071.1 GCA_937900095.1 uncultured Bacteroidales bacterium
AAAAGAATATAAGAGATTGTTTAATGTTTTGTCTGTGTTAAAAAGATATTCCCCCCATAGTTTGCAGGTGAACCGACTTCAGCCCCTTCGGGCATCGACCGTTGGTTCACTTCGCTCCAGCATGACATGACCAATACAAAAAGCCGCGCCTTAGGGGAACGACGCGGCTTTCTTCTTCGGATAAACGCTTTTATCCGTTGCATCATCGACTTTCACAAGCAGATGCTGCCAATAAATCTATTACTATGAAAAACACATTGATATAACAGAGGCGGAACACTCTTTGTTCACGCCTCTGTGTTAAAATGTGTTATTTACCGCAGATTTTTCTGAAATCGCAATATTCGCATGTCCGTTCGTTCTTTGCTGCCGTGAAAGGCTTGCCGACATCGAATATCTCCTGCAATACTCCGGTCAGTTTCTGCATATACTCATCCTTAATTGCCGAGATGTCTGTTACGGGTGTCTTGAGTATGTCTACAATGAAACTCTCGCGCATGCTGTTCTCCGGGTCGTGTATATATAACAATGAAGGAGCGATTTTTCTTGCATACTCTTTCCTCACTTTCTCAACCCAGCCGAAATCGTTGCTGCCCACACTCTCTTTCCCTTTCAGCAGCTCATCAAGAATAACGGAATAGAGGAATGCCTGAAGACGGTAACCGGCCGAAGATATCTCGTTTGCGAAGATGTCGTCAAGCGAGGTCTTGCTCTCGCGGTTGCTGCGTCCCGTCTTGTAGTCGACAATGTTTATGGTATCGCCTTTTATGTCTACCCTGTCGATTGTTCCGCCGAGTGCAACGGTAATCTCTCTGCCGTCAACGTCAAGGGTGAACGGCATGTTTATCTTACGCTCGCCGCCGATATAGAGGAATGGTGCATACTGCATGTCAATCTTCACCAGTCTCAGCAGAAAGTGGTGCAGCACACCGCGGTTGATATACTGCTCGCCGTTGTATACCGATTTGTTGTTATTGAAGAACTCCCTTGAGAAAGCCCTGTCGATGTATCTGTATAACAACTCTTCGTTCTTTACATAATACTCCAGTGCCTCTTTGGTTATCATGCCGTTGGTTTTTGAGGCAAGCTCCTTGTAAAGGTCGTCGGCTGCCGCGTGGAAGATGTTTCCGAAGTCATTGTTCTCAATCCCTTCGCTCACCTCGTCGTCTTTCCTTATACCAAGCACGTACTTGTAGAAGAAACTCAGTCCGCATCTCAAATAGCAATTTATTGCTGACGGGCTTATCTCCCTTATCCTGTCGTTGGAGTTGATGTCGTACTTGTTTATAAGGGTCTCCACTATGCTGTCGCTCTTCGGTATGTCGCAGTTGCCCAACGAACCGTTGCCCTGATGCGAACTCAATGCAATGTGTTTTATGTCGTAGAGGTTACTGCCGAGCAGCTGGAGTATGTAGCGTGAACACTCGCCGCGTGACTTGCTCTCGGGGGCGCTGTTGTATACAAGAGTGACATTCTCGGCACGTTGCAGCAGGCGGTAGAAATAGTACGCGTATATCGAGTCGCGGTGCTCACTCAATGTAAGCCCGAAGGCCCGGCGAAGGTTGTAGGGGATATAAGAGTTCTCTCCGCTGTTCTTCGGGAGGTTGCCCTCGTTCACTCCAAGGAGTATAAGATTCTTGAAGTCGAGGTTACGTGTCTCGAGCAGGCCCATAATCTGCAATCCGACCACCGGCTCGCCGTGGAAAGGAAGGCTCTGGAACGATAGCATCCTCACGAAGAGGCGACCGAGAGTCTGCTGTTTCATAATCAGCTCACCGCTTTCTATGAGCGTTATGATGCGCTGTGCCTGGGTGTATGCCTTGTATATCGCCTCGCAGAAGAGCTTTTCGTAAAGCTCCATTTCCTCCCTGTTCTCGCCTGAATAGCTGTTGGCGATGTTTCGAATGATTGCCGATATGTTTCCGAACCACTCCATATTGTCTGTGGTACGTTTGAAGAGCTGGGTCAGGAACTCGCCTTGTGAAAGCTCCTCAATGGTGGGGAAGAACTTCTTTTCTTCCAGAAGCTTCTCTCTCAATTCAACGCTCTTGCCATCGCTGCAACGTACAATGTACGGGTGGTTGAGAAGTTCCGTTGTCGCCGATAGGGTGTAGGTGGTATGCTTCTCGCTCCAGCCGCGTGTGTGCAGGTCTACAATGAGCTTTACAAGCGTGAAGATGGGAGTATGCGAAATGGGAAATCCCATTGTAACGTTCATGTTCTCAAGCTCTTTGCCGTTTGCCTTTGAAGGAATGGTGTGCAACACAGGCTCAAGCATAGTCTCGTCGCAAAGCACCACTGCAGTCTCAATCTCGTTGGCAGTGAGGTTCTTGTCGAGCCAGCTTGACAGGTAGCGTGTCTCTATGCTGTCGCTGCTTGTCTCAACTACCGTTACACTCTTTTGGCGGGCTATGTTGTTGAAGTGCGATGCATCAAGGGCATTGGGAAAGCGCTCGAGGTTCCTGCGCATGAAATGGCCGGCCTCGTGGTGTATGTTCTTTGTGTAGTGTGTGTCGTAATCCCAATAGAATAGTGCCTTTCCTTGCCTGTTCACAATGTCGAACATCTTTGTCTCTACATCATTCAAGGCGTTGAATCCGATGAAGACATACTGCTTGTGGGGTAGTGTGATGCTCTCGCTGTTCTCTATGACATCGCGGTAGAGCATGCCTTCGTATGCAAGGTTCTCGCGTCTCAAAGCCTCTTTGAAATTGGTGTATATTGCAAAGAGCCTCTCCCACACACCCATGAAGTTCTTCTTTATCTCACTCTCCTCTTCGGGTTTGAAGTTCTTGAAGAACTGTGCAATAGATTCGGCCTGCTCTTTGGTAAGGGTGTCTTTGGCAATGCCCAGTTCGCGGAGCTCCTTTATGTTAGCAAATAGCTGACGTGCATCGGCAAGATGCTTGTCGACGTCGTCAAAGTCGCGCAGCAGCATCTCACCCCAGTAGTAGAAACTGTCGAGTGTCTCAATGCTCTTCTCATAATCCTCAATGCTCTCGTCGGTTCTCCTCGGACGCACATACTCCTTGTACAGCTTGCTCACAAGGAGTATCTGGTCACCCACAGTGAGTTTGCTGTTCTGCTGGAACAGCTCGCCTATTGTCATGTAACGGGGGCTCCACATTGCCTTGCCGTTGTTCTTTGCAAGCAGGTATTCGCTGAAGAAGAGGCTCGCACGTTTGTTGGGGAATACCACTGCAACGTCCTCCAATTTACCGTTGAACCTGTTGTATATGTCTTCTGCCACTATCTTGAGAAACGGTGTCATATCTCCTTTATATAATTCTTGTAAACATACCATAAATATCCTCTCACGTCGGTATACCCGATGCTCTTGAGGAGCTCCATATAATCATTGACCTGCTCGATGTACTTCTCGTCCTCGCGTCCGAACTTGTAATCTACTACAACTGCCTTGTCGCGCTTAACCATCACCCTGTCGGGGCGTCGGCTTTTCTTCTTGCTGTCACCGAGAATTGTACATTCGTTGTAGAGCCGGTAGCTTCCGTCGAACCACTCTGCAACCTCGGGTTTTGCGAGTGCTCTTTCCACAAGCTTCTTTATCCTGTTGTACTTCTCCACTGTCGAAATGAGGCCTTCTATCATCAGACGGTCAAGGGTAGCGGTTATATCCTCTTTACTCCTGATGCCCGACATTACAAGGTGCATGAGCTTGCCTTCCTCGATGTAGTCATATTGCTTTTTCTCCTCTTCTCCTTCGGCAAGGAAACGCTCGAGCTCGTTTGACTGTACAAAGGTAATCTTGCTGTCGAAGAATGTGAAAGGCTGTTTGATGACCTCGGGCTCTGCCTCGAACGGGTTGTCGTTCTCTTTTTTGTCACTCGTGTCCTCTTTCCTGTTCTCTACAATCTCGCCGTAAGTGAATATGCCTTTATCCTTGTCATACTGTGAGCCTTCGAGGTGAGTGATATTCTGCAACAGGGTATTCATCATTTTCGATACATTCTCTCCGCGTCCGTTTGTCCCGTCGGTGAAGATGAAGAGGTTGCTCTTTGCTCTTGTTGTGGCAACGTAGAGTATATTCAGGTTGTCGACTACCTGGTACATATATTCGTCGTGGTACTCTTTGTTGAATATGCTCTTTGTCATCTCCTTCTTGCAGTCGATGGGCAGCAGGCTGAGTGTCTTGAACGGCTCTTCTGTGGGCTCGCACCACAGAAGGGTGCGGCTGTCGCCTGTCAGTGTCCAGTCGCACATGGGTATTATCACCGTGTGGAATTCCAGACCCTTTGACTTGTGCACGGTCATGATGCGTATGCTGTCAATGCTCTCGGCCGGGATGCTGTTGTCGTGTATAGTCTCGTCCCATGCCTTCAGGAACTTGTGTATGTCGGCACTGCGGCTGTTGATGTACTGTGCCGCGTGGTCAAGGAATGCATATACGTATGCCTCTTCATCTTTTGCCTCGGTGATGTTTAGCAATGCGAGTATCTGTTCGATAAGCTCATATAACGGAAGCTCTTTAAGGCGTTTCAACGAGTCTCGGAACTCTGCCGGCAGCAGCGTGTTGAGCTGTTCGCCGCTTATCTCCCCATTGAAGTTGTATTCAACCTTATTTATTACCTTGTTATAAAGGCGTACCATGTTGGCGATGTTTACCTTGTCTGTCGGGGTGGCAATGTATTTGAGCGATGCAATCACCAACTGCACTGTCAATGAAGATGATAGCTTGTATGCCTCGTCCGATACAATCTTGTGGTTGGGGAACTCCTTGTTGAATGCCTCCACAACCATCTGCATCTTTTTCTTCTTCGTGCGCATGAGTATGGCAATATCCCTTGGTGCAACGTTCTTCTCCTCAAGCAGGTGATGCAGTGTAGCCATAAGCTGCTCAATGGCGCAGTCGGTAAATTTGCTGCCTTCCTCCTTCTTGGGGATTACACGAACCTCGGCATATCCTCTCACCGGTTTTGCGGTCTTGCCTGGCTTCGGTAGCGGGTAGGCCTGCTCCACATCATCGTATGCCTGTTCAATCTCCTTGAAGCTGCCCGGGTCAATGTGTCCTTCCGTGCTGCTCTTTATTGTTGCTATGGCTGCGCGGTAAAGGGCATTGTTGAAGCTGATTATCCTGCGGTCACTGCGGTAGTTCGTCGATTTGTATACTTTGCCGTCAAGTTTCACATCCTGCGATGCAAAGGTTATCTGGTCATCGCGGAAATGTGAGCCTATGTTGTTCATGATGTTCCAGTCACTGTTGCGCCAACGGTAGATAGACTGTTTTACGTCACCTACGATGAGGTTGAAGTTTCCGCGTGCGAGAATCTCTTCAAGCAGCACATGGAAGCATGACCACTGGAGCTTGGATGTGTCCTGGAACTCATCAATGAATATATGGTCGATTTCGGAACCAATCTTCTCGAATATGAAAGTGGTGTTCTTGCCTATCATTGAACTGAGCAGGTGGGTTGTCTCTGCAAGAAGGAAACGGTTCTCGCGTGTATTCTCCTCTTTAAGGGTGGCTGCAATGTTGTTGAGCATTCCCAGCTGGTGGTAGTGCCCGAGAGACAACTCGCAGTTGAGGTACTCTGTATACAAAGGTACAGCTTCTTTTATGAGCGCGGCAATCTCGTTCACGGCACCGCACTTCTTTGATATTTTCTCAGGGCTGTCGGCGAGTGCTGTTCTTGACGGCGTCCACTCGGGGACAACTCCCTCGCGCATCTTCTCAAACACACCCCAGATGCCTTTCTGCTTGTATGCAAAGTCATCGGCTGTATATCCGGCTGCGAGGTTGAAGAATCTCTCTCCGATGCTCTTGGCTTTCTCTACGACTCTTCTTTTGTATGCCGTAATGTCATGATAGAACTGCTTGAGGAGCCGGCCGTTGTCCACCTCCATCTCCTCGCGAAGCTTGTCACCGCGTTGCTGGTACTCCTCCTTGAGGATATTTTCGGCAAATTTCTTTATATCCTCGCTTACTCTCCACTGTTCGCCGTTGCTGAGCCTGTCCTCGATGTAACGTACTACCTGTGCAATGTTGACCGTGTCGGGTTCAAGGTTCTTTATGTAGGTATCGACAGCATTCTCCAACAGCTCCTTGCTGTCAAGAGTGATTTCCATATCGCCATTGAGATCGAGCTCCTTGGCAAGGCTACGGAGTACCGTCTGGAAAAATGCATCGATGGTCTGTATGCGGAAGTGTCCGTAGTCGTGCAGCAGAAGGTCTAGTGCCTTCTGTGCATTGGCAATGATTTTCTCATCGCTCATATCAGGCAGCTGCTCTTTGATTTTCTCAAAGTAGTCCTTCGCGCTATCCGACCTGTTGGCGACTCCGTACAGCTTGCCCAGTATACGCTCCTTCATCTCACCTGTGGCCTTGTTGGTAAAGGTCACGGCAAGGATGTTACGGTAGGAGTAGGGGTTCTCCACAACAAGTTTTATATATTCAAGGGCAAGGGTGAAGGTCTTTCCGGAACCTGCCGATGCCCTGTATATCTTAAGAACCTTATTCATGTTTATACAATTTCAATTTTGCTTTTCCCGTTACCGCTCTTCAATACCTTTATTCTTGTGGGTATGCGGTCTATCATTTCTCCCAAATGCGATATCACACCGATCTTGCGTCCCTGGCTCTGTAGCTGCTCAAGTGCCTCCATTGCGCTCTTCAGGGTCTCGCTGTCAAGGGCTCCAAAGCCCTCGTCAATGAAGAGTGACTCAATACTCATCCTATTGGATGATATTGTGGAGAGTGCAAGCGAAAGGGCAAGTGACGTGAGGAATGTCTCACCTCCCGAGAGAGTGTGCACCGAACGGCTGTCGGACATCATCTCAAGGTCAATGACCTTTATACCCAATGAGCTTGGCGAGATACGTGACAGCATATATCTGCCCGAGAACTCCTTTAGGTGCTTGTTGGCAACCTCAAGGAGAATGTCGAGTGTGTATCCCTGGGCATGGCGCATAAGCTTCTCTCCTTTTGCCGAACCGAACATAGCATTGAGCTCGGCCCAGTTGCGGGCATTCTCCTCTTTTTTGTCATACTCGTCGCGGTACTGGGCAAAAAGAGCGTTGTTCTCCTTGTCTTTAAGCAGGGTCGCGTTTATGCTGCTTATTTCCTCGGCGCATATCCTGCGTTGTGCATCAATGACACTTATTTCATCCTTTATTGCCTCAAAATCTTTCTGCTCCTTTGGCTTTGCTTCTGCCTTATGGTGCTCCTCAATGTTACGCACCCTCTCGGCAAGGGTTGCCTTGCTCTCTGTTACAGCCTTTGTGCATTTCTCTATAGTGGCACGCATCTGCTGTATCTCTTTCCCGGCTTCGATGAGCTCCTTAAGCCCGTCGATCGTCAGGCCGTCATTGCGATTCTGAAGGTATCTTGTAATCTCTGACGACAGCTTCTCACAATCTGCTTTCTGCGATGCAATGAGTCGTGTCTTCTCCTCGACGCTGCCCTTTAGCCTGTTATAGAGGTCGGCAGCCGATGCTTTCTTCTCGGTGGCTTCGGTAAAGCGCCTGTTGGCCTCGGCAATGCTCTTGCCGAGTTCGCTCTCGGCCTTCTCTGTTGTACCCCAATCTCCTAACAAATGTGTGAGTTTTGCTTTGAGTCCTTTGTGTTCGTCGTTTATGGCTAAAAGGGCTCTTTCTGTTGCCTCAACCTCCTTTACCTGATCAGCGGCTCTTGCAGCCGACAGCTCAAGGCTCTTTGCCGTTACCGACAGCTCTTCCTTGATGGCTGTTGCTTTCTCGCTCTTTCTCTTCCATTCCGATGCAAGATTCTGGAGCTTCGTTGCCGCGTTCTCCTGTGTGAGTATTGCGTTGGCATTCTCAATGCCCTGCATCAGTCCGAGGTTTTTGCCGTGCAGCTCATCGGCCTGTTTGTCAAGTGTCTCAATCACACTCTCGCCGCTGCTTATTTCCTTGCGGTAGCCCTCGATATTGCTCTTAAGCAGCTCCTCGCTTTTCCTTACCTCTTCTTTAGCCTTCTCAAGCTCAGTCTCGGCAAGAGTCTTCTCGTCTGTTGCCGTAAAAAGGTGGTGTATGTTGCCGCACACAGGACAGGGCTCGCCCTCCACAAGGCGCTTGCGCAGTGTGGCTATCTCGCTTGTGAGTGCCTTGTCAAGCTCTTCCTTGCGTTTTGTCACATCTGCAAGCCGCTCTTCGCTCTGTGCAAGCAGAGTCTTTGCGTTCGTGATTGTCTTTTCACGAATTGCGGCTTGTGAACGTGCATTGTCAATGGTCTGAATGTTCACGACAATTCCCGGTATTGCAGGGATAATGCTTTCGAACTCCCTGTATTTGTGGAACCAGTCTGCAATTTCACAGTTCTCTTTTTCTTTAGCCTGTTGCGTCTTTTTGCTGTTCTCGATGGCCATTAGAGTGGTGGAGTGCTCCTTCTTCTGCCGTTCAAGGTTCTCGCTTGTCTCTTTCGCACTCTTTATGCATCCTTTTATCTGCTCTTCTATTTTCAGCGCCTGGTTGAGTGTGGGTTTGAAAGCGTCGTACCTCTCTTGTGCCTCTTTCAGCAGAGTCTCGGCCTCTTTTGAGAGTTGCATGGTTGCAGTGTACTCCTTTTCGGTGCCCTGCATATTCTCTTTGAGCGTCGACAGTTGCGCGGTGTGTCCGCCGAGCTGCTGTTCGATTGAACTTTTCTGTATAAAGGTATCGCGTATCTGCTGAACGCTGTCAATGCGCTCTACCTTCTTTATTATAGGGGTGCACTCCTCCAGTTTCAATGTGGCTTCGTCAACCTTTTTTACAGCCTCGTCATGTTCCTTCTGCAGTTGCTGCAAACGCTCAATCCACTGCAGTTGGGCTGTCAGTGTCTTAATCTCATTTTCGTTATTCTGCTGTTGTAGGAGCAGCTCTTTCATACGGGCTTCGAGTGTGCCCAGTTCTTCGTCGCTTAGTATTACAAGACCTTTCTTCTTCTCCTCAATCAGTTCCAGTTCCTTTTTTGCCTCGGCACACTTTGCGTATATGAGTGCCGAGATGCGGCTGTATATTTCAGTTCCCGTAAGGGTCTGCAATATTGTGGCCTTCTCGTTCTCATCGGCTTTAAGGAATGCCGAGAAGTTTCCCTGGGCAAGCAGGACAGCGCGTGTGAACTGCTCGTATGTGAGCCCCACAAGCTGCGGAATCATCTTGCTGTGCTCTGTGGCTGATAGTGGCCGATGCTCACCATCGGAAAGGTTGTGGAGGTCGTATGATGTCGGGCGGAAACTGCCGTTAGGGTTGTTCCTTGTCCTTGAGATACTCCAACGCACGCGGTATTCGTTGCCGTCGACTGCCGAGAAGTCGACCTCGGCATACCCCTCGGTGCTGCCACGGCGGAGTATTGTCTTGGGGTCACTCTCCTGCAAGGCCGCCTTGCCGAAACGCTCTATGGCATTGCTGTTCTTGATGTTGTCGAGCCTCGGTGAACTGCCGTACAGAGCAATGCACATGGCATCAAGTATGGTGGTCTTTCCCGAGCCTGTGCTCCCCGTTATTGCGAACAGCCCGGCATGCTTCAACGGCTCACGACGGAAGTCGATTTCAAATTCGCCCGACAGCGAGGCGAGGTTCTTTCCTCTTATTGCAAGTATTTTCATGATTCAACCTCCTTCGTTATTTCGTCAAGCAGTTTTACAAGATGCTCGGGCATCTCTTTTTCCGTCTCCTTTTTATATATATCCCTCATCAGTGCAACAGGGGCAATCTTCTTGAAATCCTCGTATGTCATCGGTTTGTTCCCCTCTCCCTGACGCGTGATGCTGCTTGTTGCCTCCACTCGGGCAAGGCGCACTGCCTTTCCTTCTATTGCCTCTTCAATACGTTGGCGTATTGTGGGGTCTATGGTCGTTATCAGCACACGCACCTCAAGGAACGGGGAGTTCCCGTTCTGTTCGCCGTCAGGTAGCGTGGCAAGCTCCTCCAGCACCTCGTCTATCGGTTGCGGCTTTTCGGGGATGCTCAATAGTTTTACAGGGGTGTCGAACAGGATTTTCTCAATGCGGCACTTGCCATCTTCAATTATAACCTCCGTTACGCTCTGCTTGTTGTTGCGCTCTGCAAACGACATGGGGAGCGGTGAACCGGAGTAGCGGATATTCTCCTTTTCCGCTACACGCTGGGCCTTGTGAAGATGCCCGAGAGCTGTATATGCTATGCCCTCATTGACGAACTGTGCCTCTATGCCCTCCATGCCTCCAATAATCGCATGTTCCGAGCTGTCGCCGACAGATACAGTTGCACCGGACGCCTGAAGATGTCCCATCGCAATGATTGGTGAGTAGCCTTTCGCTGTAGCCCTCCTGTAAAGCTCGGCATACATCATTGCGACCCCCTCGTTGTAGCTCTCTGCTTCGGGGTGGTCGTTATGTCTCAGGTAGGGTACGGCAAGGCAACAGCCGCCGTCGGCTATTGGTACAATCATCCTGTCGTAGTCTATCTCTGCATCATGGTAATGTACAATGCCCGATATGTGTATATTGAATATGTTCAGCAGCGGGGCCGGAGCCTCGATGCGTGCTGCCGAGTCATGGTTGCCGGCAGTTACTATAATCTGCAGGTTTCTGTTCTCCCCGGTAACCCTCTTGAGGAAATGGTAATACATCCTCTGTGACTCAGCCGACGGGTTGGGAGAGTCAAAGACATCGCCTGCAATCAGCAACAGTTCTGTCCCGCGCTCCTTTATTGTGTTGCACAGCCAGTCAAGGAAAACTGCATGTTCCCTGCTCCTGTCATAGTTAAAGAATGTCTGCCCAAGATGCCAGTCGGCCGTGTGTATTATCTTCATTTTCGGTTTTTCCGTTCTTGCTGTTATATCATGCTAAAATAGTAATTTGGGGCAAAAATTCAAAGAAACGGGTACGAAAATTTGGCTTGTCGTTATCTCTTCTCTGCAAACCACATTTAGTTGGCCCTGCGTGTGGCGAATGCGTTATTGAAACGCGCTGCAGCTATGGAGTAATACATCTGAATTGCATATACTTTTTTCTAATATGATTCGAAAGAACCGTTTTCCTCCTTTATGGTAATACGCTCAAATTTTGTAATAATTTTTCGGGAGTGATGTCTTTAAATACAACCCTATTCTTCTTATCGATAAGATAAATGCTTGGCATAGCTCGCAGCTCATATATACGCCTCATTCTGATACTTTCGCTTCTATCGTACCCCGAATCCCATCCTTTAGGTGTGCTGTTTTTGTGTTTCCTCCATAGTTCATCGTCACCCTCGGTGTATATCATAAGAGGCTGCAATGTGCCGCTTTCCGATAGCGAATCTATAATCTCGTTATTTGCAAGAAAACTTAGTGCGGCTTTACAATTCTCGCAACCGAAATCGTGAAAGAAAAGCAGGGTATATTCTGCTTTCTTCGTAAATCTGTGCAGAGTATTCTCCTTTCCGTTTGGCATTATATATTTGAAATCGGCAGCAATGTTTCCCGGATTGTTCTTTTGGACAACCTCTAATCTGTGGCTGTATTGTATGCGTTCCTCCTCGGTTAGAAGATTACTCTCCAATGCGCTTTGTGCAAACGGAATATATAACTCCTCGTTCAGCAGTGGCGACGATATGTTGTAAAGATAGTAACTTGCCATATGCTGGAATGTATCGAACCACTCTTTATCGCAGTGTATTTTCTTAATAAAACCCTTTATCAGTTCGTGTGCCTGTTTTACAGGTAGAGTGTTTAGAATTTCTAAGTATCTTACAAAATAAAAGCTAAGCCTGTACTCGTCGTTTCTTAGTGTGGTGTCGTTTAGGTTCAGATTGTCCCAAAAATGAATCGATAGATATTCGGTATGCTCCTCGTGGGGGATAATGTTGGGAATAGAGGGCACAGTGAACCCTTTTAGCTCTTGTTTTGTGGTGCATTGCTCTTGCTCTTGCTTGTTACTGCCGTTACAGGCTATAAAAAGCATTGTGACAGCTAATATTATGTGACTGACTTTCATTAGGTAAACCTCTTTTGAATAAAACGAAAAACTTTTTTTTGCAAAAATAGTAACAAACGAGCGAAATAAAGCCAAGCTCGCTTGGATATTTTGCAGCGAGTGCAGTCTATTTTCGAGCTTGTCTCAAAAATCCTTAAACCGAGCGAAATAAAGCCAAGCTTGCTTGGATATTTTGCAGCGAGCTAAAATGAGTACAATAATACAAACTGACACATTGCACAATACCCCCCCCTATGTGCAAAAAATGTCATAAATTTTCTAAAAATAGTGTCAAAATGTAAATTATTGTAATTATTGCTTGGTGATAAATAAAATATTTGTAAATTTGCTTGAATTCTTTGGACGAAATGGGTGTTTTTTAAGCTATTATACATTGGGCGATATTATTTGTTAGGTTTTTAAAATCTTTCGTCCAAATATAGTTTTGAGTTTGATGAGATTTTTTTGTATATTACTAACGTCGCTGTTCTTCTTTTTCGCAGGGCTAAATGCGCAGACTCGTATAGTACGTGGTCCGCAAAAGAGTCTTGTCGGTATTGAGGTGCATTTTCGTTTTGACAAACATAATCTCGACCTTAATTATATGGGCAATGATGAGGCACTCCGTCTCTTTGCCAATACAATAGATTCGATAGGACTATCGCGTATCGACTCTGTTGTTATTGTTTCGCAGTCGTCGCCCGAGGGTGTGTACGAGCACAATATAAAGCTCTCCGAGAGACGTGCAAGGACAATGCGCAGGTATATCGAGGACAATCACCCGGTGCTTAAAGATAAACTTTTTGTACATCCCGACGGTGAGTCGTGGCAGCAGTTGCGCGATTATGTCGAGAGTGATACAAAACTGAAGGATGCCACAAAAGCAAAAATTCTCTCTATCATTGATGCCGATATAAACATAGGTACAAAGAAGTGGCGTATGCAGCAGTTGCCGGTCTACCGCTATCTGTTGGCTACCTACTATCCGCGTATTCGTAACTCTATGTTCTGTATTCTTTATTTTACCGAGGATAGATTGATGGAAATTCTCCCCGAACCCGAGCCAATGGTGTGGCCTAAGGTCGAGTATATTCCCATAACCTCGTATAAGCAGGAGCAGCGCGATATCTGTGCGATAAAAACCAATCTTTTGTACGATCTTGGAACGGCTCTTAATGTTGAACTTGAGATTCCCATCGGCAAACGTTTCTCTATAGCAGTAGAGGATGTGTTCCCGTGGTGGCACAGCGGAAATAAATATGCTTTTCAGATGTGGGAGATGGGTGTCGAGGGACGTTATTGGTTTAAGCGTACCCCTGCACGTAAGGTTCTGAGTGGACATTTTGCAGGTATCTATGCTATGTCGGCAAAGTATGATTTCCAGTGGGATAGAGATATAAACTATCAGGGTGAGTATTGGTCGGCAGGACTGACATACGGATATGCAATGCCTTTAGGAAAATATTTCAACTTCGAGCTTTCGGTTTCTATAGGTTACCTCTCAACTGCCTATCGTAACTATCAGCCGTCACCCGACTACGGCGAACTCATTCGTAATCCCTATGAGCAGGGACGTTTAGGGTATTTCGGTCCTACTAAACTAAAAGCATCACTTGTGTTGCCGGTTACTATACCTGTTAAATCCAAAAGAGTGGAGGTGCGCTATGAATAAGGTAATTCTTTACATATTATTGTTCTGCGCCCTTGCCGTAGTATCGGTGTCATGTGAGCGACGCCCCCTTGTCGATATCAACGAGAAGGTTAAAGTGCGTGTGTTGCTCAATGTCAAGAACATACCCAATGTTACTGCCGGACTTTATAATCCAAACGTAAAAGTGCCCGATGTCTTTCCCGAAATTATACGTGTAATGTTCTACGACAGCTACACTGATGAGGTTGCAGCGCAAGGATTTATATCAGAAAGAGTTGTCGATGAAGATGGGCGTGAGTATATCGAAGGTGATGTAATTGTCTATCCGGGAACCTACGACCTTGTATGCTACAATTTCGATACTCCCACGACTCTTGTACGTGACGAGAATAATTGGAACACGATAACGGCATATACATCCGAAATATCCGATAATCTGTATTCGCGTTTCAATACCCGTTCCGAGGATGCCAATCCACGTATCTACTATGCGCCCGACCACCTGTTTGTTGCACGTGAGGATGATGTGGATATCCCCGAGCATACCAATATAGTAACTATCTCCACCGAGGCAAACACGGTTATAGATACCTATTATATACAGTTGCGTCTTGTGAACGGACGTTACGCATCCGATGCAACAGCAGTGATTACCGACCTTGCTCCGTCGAACCGCTTTGCACCTAATGAACGCAATAACAAAGAGTACGCAGGAACATTCTTCGAGATGCAACGCAGTGTCGATGCGCGTATTCGCGCAACCAATCAGGATGTCTTGTGTGCTGTCTTCAATACCTTTGGTAAGCGTCCCGACGAGATAGCTCCCTCGCTCGAAAGTCAGTTGTATGTAACATTCAACGTTATTACAGTAGATGGGAAAAAGGTAGAGATGACATTCGATATGGACTCTATTTTCAAAACAAAGCAGGCTATAGAGAACCATTGGCTGCTTATCGACAAGGAATTTGTTGTGCCGATACCCGATAATCCATCGGGTGGTGGATTCAATCCCTCGGTCGATGAATGGAACAAGGAAGAAGGCAGTTTAGATATATAAGTTCAGAATAATTTTTATTTTTTATTTAATTTTTCTTCATATGAAAAAAATGTTATTTATTGCAGCTGTAGCAAGTGTAGCACTTGCAAGTTGCACAAACGACGAGAACACCTTTGAGGGTGTAAAAAATGGTCGCGAGGTTAGCTTTGTAGCAGCCAATTATGCTAATCAGTCTCGTGCCGAGCACGACCTTAACCCGGCTTTCTCAAATGCCGATTACAAGGTTTGGGCTTGGTTTGACGGAGGTAATCAGGCATATATCAATGCTCTGACTGTAGATGCAGAAGGTAACTATGCCGGTGATAGGTACTACTGGCCCGATGAGGCGCTCGATTTTGCAGCAGTTTCTCCTGCAGCCGATCCTCGTATAACTGTATCACGTAGTGCAGAAGGTGCAACAACTGTTACCTACAAGTTTGATGGTGTAAATGAGAATACCACCACTACAAACCTTATGCATGCCGATTTTGTAGAGGGACAGACAAAGGCAACTCCTACTGTTGCTCTTGGATTCCGTCACGCGCTTGCTAAACTTAATGTTGTATTGCATCAGAATACAGTAGGTTCTCTTCCCGACGGTGTAAGCGGATATGAGGTGGTTCTTAAGAATGTTAGAATTAACGGTATTCTCTGTCAGGGAACTTTTACTGTAACTGCTAATGCAGAGAATTTAACAGACCGCGTATGGGATGCTTCTACAGCTACAACCGATTGGAATATCCTTACATCGGCAACTCAGTCAATCAAGACTGCCGACTATGCAACAACAACCGATTACTATGTAATGCCTCAGACACTTGCCGACGCTACTACTATTACTATCGACTACGATGTAATCGCAACATTGACAAAAGGTGGTACATCTAAGTTGGAGAAGTCAGCAACTGTAGAACTTAACGATATTTATAAGACAGGTAGCGCTACCGATAAGATTACCGATTGGTTTACCAACAAGGTTATCACTTATACATTCAACATCAATCCTACATCAGACCTTACTCCTATTGCATTTACTGCTCTGGAGGAGGAGTGGGGTACCGTTGGTGGCAGCCACACATTCTAAAAAACATTTCATCGAATCTGCATAATGGTTCTCTCTGTCTAAGAGCAAAGAAACCATTGCGGCGATAACATTAAGCTATGGAGGATTGATACCCTCCATAGCTACAAATAAAAACTGTTGCACGTGTAACAATAAAGGTAATGAAACGAATTGAAACATATATACCACTCTTACTTCTGCTCGTCGCGGTAATATCTTGTACCGATGAAGAGAAGGAGTATCAGCCCGATTTGTACGTATCTTTCAATCCTGCCATTACTGCCAATACCCGTGCACAGGCAGGGGAGTATCCTCAGGAGGTACCCTTTGCAGTGTGGCTCTACAGCCTCCCCGAGAAAAAAACGTGGAGCAAATACCGCAGCAATGCCACTCTGCTTGCCGATAAAGCTGTCGTAACCAACAACGATGGCTGTTGGAGTAATATACCGGCCATATTCTGGCCACACAAACAGGATATCACAGCATTTGCCTACTCGCCATTGGATATCGATGCCGATTATTCTCACACCGAAGGAATAACAATAGAAGAGTTCGATGTAACATCGGGGTGTTATCCGCTTTTTACCTATCCCATAACCGATATTTCGAGTCGTTATAATGGCGGATGCATAGCTGTACCTTTTGTCTCGGCTCTTGCTAAGATAGAGTTTAGAGCACGTTCGATGGCTCAAATAGATACTGTGTTGCATTTAAGAAGCCTGTCGCTCGACAATGTACATTATAAAGGACGCTTCAACTCGTCTCCACGAGCCACCTGGACTCCTACCGACGAGGTAATCTCCTTGGAGTTTTGCGAAGAAGATATCCCTGTTGAGGTATCCTCGCAGATAATAGGCTCGAAAATGGTATTGCCACAGACCGCCTCTCTCCCGGTGATACTTGTGGTTGATGTGTACGACAATGAGGGAACGCTCGTCGAGGCAGGTCGCAAGATTGTTTCCCGACCTTTAGAGTGCAATTGGAATGTAGGAAAGTACTACTCTTATACGTTGAACATTACTACAGACAGTGTGACATTTACAACCGACATCTTCGATAACTATGATGCAAGGAACAAGTAAGAAATATATAAAAATACTATCTCTCTTTCTGCTTATAGTGGGATGTAGTGAGGATACACGCGATTTTACATCCGAGTATCCGCTTACCTACTCATTTACCGCCGAGAGTGAGTCACGCGCAATAAGCAGCACCTTTACCGACTATACAGGAACCGAATTTGGTGTGTATGCAACTGACTATACACCCGATTATGCCTCGGCGCCCAATAGCAATATAAAGCTTATGGAGAATGTGAAAGTTACCTATGATGGCGGGAACTGTTCAACCGATGATACCCACTATTGGACCTCGGGCGAGGTGCATTTTGCCGCATATTCTCCTTATGTCCCCGACCCCTCGGCCGATGCAGTAAAGATTACTGTTCCAACAACCCCTTATGCCGGTTATAGCTTTGCAGGTGCAGTAGAGGGACGTATCAATTATATGTTCGCCGATGAGGAACTTGGTAAACTAACCGATTTTACTGCAGGTGTAGTACCTCTGAAGTTTCGCCACGCGGTTTCGAAACTAACCTTTGCAGTTCGTCTTTCCGACTCGCAGGATGGTGCTGTGAAACTGAATCTAAAGTCGTTACAACTGGCCAACATACGTTACAGCGGTAGTGTCGATTTTACACACAATGGCAAGACCTCATACGCCGAGGTTACTGCGGCATCGTTACAAAACAAGTGGGTTGCCTCTAACGCTGATGATGTGTGGAATACAAAAGAGTTCCCCATAGGTAGTTCGTTCGACAATGGTTATATGAAGAGTCTCACTGTTAATACAGACGGCTTAAACAGTATTACCGATGAGGAGGCGCACGATGCCGACGATTGTCTTTATCTTATGCCGCAGATTCTATATCTTCCTGCAGGCAGCCAATATGCACAGACAATCACAGTGGAGTATGAAATAACAATGAAAGGTGCTACAACCTCTTATTCAAGGACAATACCGCTCTACAAAAACGAGATACCCAAGTGGACAATAAATAAACATATACACTATACAATTGGCATACAGCCTCCCGGTGGCGAGGCTACATTGGATGTCGAGGTGCAACCCTGGAATCTCGAAGAGAGAGCAAATGAGTTTAGCGATATTGTTACTATTGATCACGAGGACGACCGCATAAAATGGACTGAGGGCAGCTATCAGACACTCAGCGTGTCGGCCGACAAGAATGAGCTGATAATAAAACCTGACGTAAATATAAAGCCCGAGTTCCAATTCAAGATAGGACACCCGTTGGGCGCAACGTGGTACGCAATATTGCGTACACGGAGTGGCGACCCCGATGCCTTTAAACTTGTTTCGGTAAATGGAGCTACCATTGTAGATGGTGTCGCGTTAGGAGCTGTCGGCGACGAGGTTAAATTGTGCATACAGGCTACCGACCCTAACCCTATGTCGACAAATATTGCCGAACTCTATTTTGTGGTACGATGCAACGGACAGATTCTTCCTGTCGATATTCTTACTGCAAACAATAAGAACTTTACTATAATACAGAATATTAATATCTAACGATGTTGCTGATGAATCTTCGTTCACATATAATAAGTCTGCTTGTTTTTACTCTTATCGCTCTCACGACCTCGTGCAGCGACAATAAAGACTTTATGCCCGATGGCGATGTCGCAATGGTGAATCTTACACTTCAGATACCGGGTAAGAAAGCACCTGCTACACGAACTATTCCAGGAGAAGATGCTTTAAACGAAAATGTGATAAACACAGTAGATGTTTTCCTTTATAAAGTGGGTGGAGCACTCTCGGGCGAACAGCCTGTCTACCATTCTACCGATATTGTAGTATCGAATTACAATGCCACCGACCGCAAGGCCACTATAACACTCTCTCTCCCTTTGAATAGCTATAATCAGCTGTTCCCCAGTGAGGATGTCGTAAACTGCGATGCATATATAGTAGTGAATCGTCAGGCGGCATCGGGAACCGATAACGTCTATCCGACCGATGATTTAAGTATGGCATCGATTAAGGGTAATACTATCTTGTATGCGCCAACTTTTCAGGAGCGTGAGCAGGATCCGGTGACATTCGACTACAGCACAATAGCGCAGAACAGTTTTGTGATGGATGGATTTGCTACCATAACAAGAAACAATCTCACACTCGCAGGTACAGTGCCGGTCGAGAGGGTTGCTGTAAAGGTTAGCCTTATTATAGATGGTATAAAAGACAATGTCGAGGATGCCGGCGGCAAATTTTGGAATGCCGATAAGGAAAATGTAAAGATTACTATGTGCAGCGGTAGCAATCGTACATATCTTGGTACAATGCCTACCGAGTATATCTACAACCCAAACAAGAGTACCGACTTGTACGACGTGCCGGCGATAGCTGCCAATGTTGCAAGTGGCGACGATTTGACAAGCAAATATCCGTTTTACACCTATCCTACAAATTGGGGTACCGATGAAGAGAGTCGTACCTACTTTACATTGGTGGTTAATTGGGTAAGAACCGATGATAACACTATAACAAAGACTACATATTACGAGATACCTGTAAATCCCGCAGGAACCTATCTGAAACGTAATACATACTATAAAATAAAACAGAAGGTCGAGGTGCTTGGAAGTACCGATGAGGAGTCACCTGTGGTACTTTATCCTTGTAACTATATAATACTTGATTGGGGTAATACTATGATTGGTAGCGGAGGAGACACTGATGTCGATGCCGAGATAAGCAAACTGAAGTACTTAGTGGTCGATGAGACTCAGATTGAAATGAATAATACCCAGAGCGAGCAGCTTTATTACTTCAGTAGCGATGAGATAGAGATAAAAAACCTTAAAGTAGAAAGGATTGACGTTACAGGTAACACCGCTGTTAGCAGTCAGATTGCAAATTTGGAAAATCCCACAGCAGTGGATAATACCTATACGGTAAGTAGCGCAAACCTTAAGAACCCTGTTCGTATTAGTCTGAGAAAAACGAACGACGGCGACGACAGTCGTACATATCTCTTATTCGAACACGAATTGGTAAATGAAATGAGTAAAGATAGCGACTACTCCGAGTATGTCGTGACGTTCGATGTGCAGCATAAAGGTGACAATACCTATAAAGAGACCATAAAGATAACACAATATCCTATGATTGCCATTGTTGCCGACCTGAACTCGGATTATAATGATGACAATATTACAAATAATGACAACGCCAATAAAGGGTACGTAATAATAAACAATCAAACAACTACTGATACAAACTGGTCGGCAGTGCGTGGTTTGGCCGGTTCTAATAAGAATCCCAACAGATATATAGTAACAGTAAATTCGCTAACCGAAGGGGCCGGTAACGAATATATAATAGGCGACCCTCGTTTAAAAATCGTAGATAATCCTACAGGTATCGTTAAGGACGATAATAACAGAGCGTTGACATATTATTATCCAACAAATACCGATGAAATGACTCGCCAGATGATTGCCCCACAGTTTATGATGGCATCGTCGTATGGTGTTTGTAGCAATGCTATGGAATACTCCGAAGCCGTAAAAAGATGTGCGACATACCAAGAGGATGGTTATCCGGCAGGTCGTTGGAGAGTACCTACACAAGCCGAGGTGAAATACATCATACAGCTTTCGGGTTGGGGAGTAATTCCTGTCTTGTTTAATAATGGTTCGGATTATTGGAGTGCTCATACTGTGGTAGAAAACAATAATGGTGTCTTTTCTACACCTACATCAACAACGGCTTATGTTCGTTGTGTTTACGATACTTGGTATTGGGGTAAGGAAAGGGTGGATGAAAATACATTTACGTATGGTGATAAACAGAGGTAATTTATGAGAACAAAATATCTATATATATTATTAACCATAGTTGCATCGTTCCTCTTTGCAGGGTGTAGCGAGAGCAGTTTTCAACTACCCGAGGAAGACAATAGCGATAAGGTATTGTGGAAGATTGGTGTTACATTCCCCGAGGCGCAATCTACAGCGACACGTGCATTCGATAGGACCGATTTTACTTTCGAAGACCTGTATGTGGCTGTATTTGCCGAGGCGGGTGGTGTGTTCTTTCTTGAACAGTTTGCGCGTGCCGATAAAACGGTGCCTGTTTGGAACGAAGAAAACAGTTGTTGGGATTTTGGTGTAGAACTCTCTAAGAGCGAAGAGCCACGTCGTCTGCATCTTATAGCCAACTATCCGGGGCTTACATTGGGATTTGGTGAGGAGAGCCAGCTCATTGGACGATTGGTCACCGACCCCACCATTGACGAGCACGATGTCTATTGGAACTATGTCGATGTTACAAAGATTGACGAGGGTTTCGAGAAGGATGTTCAGCGTGTACCTCTTGTTCGTAACTTTGCGCAGATAAAACTTTCCATTGAGCCTAAGGCCGGTGTAGATCTTGATGCCAAATTCCAATTGTCGGGTTATGCAATATATAATGTTCCCACAAGAGGAACGGTGGCTCCGTATAACTCTACAGATGGTTCATTTGCCAATTACCTGGCAAACATTGATGGAAATATCGTGTGTCAGACATACGATAACCTTTTCAACGTTCAGAAGTACGAGGGTAACGTGCCTTATGATACCGATGGTACTCTGTTGACCAGACTCAGCGATTTTAAAGAAGAAAATGAGGTCTTTTATATCTATGAACGTACCAATAGAAACTCATCTTCTCCAACCTCGATGATAATAAAAGGAAAATATGCTCCATCGGGTGACTTCGGCGCAGTGAAGGAGAAGTTTTACAAACTCGACTTTGTATATGTCGATAATAGTACGAATACCAACATATACTACAATATCCTGCGTAACTTTATATACACAATGAATATAAAGGATGTGACAGGTGAGGGTTACGATACTATTGATGAGGCAATAGAGAAACCTGCAAGTAATAATATTGCGGGTGATGCCTCTATCGACGATTATACAAATATCTCTGATGGTAAAAGTCGCTTGTTTGTAAGCACTACATATCTGGTGTTTACCTCGGATGAGCCTATAGATATTTATTATCAGCATAGAAATAATATTGAGGTCGAACCAAATACCATTGATAATAGTGTAGGTGTAGGAGGTAGCGTAGTGGTAAATGCTCCTGTCGGTGATGTTATTAAAAGTGCTGTGATAGCTTCGGCCGACGAGACGACAGGACAACGTGCCAACTGGCGAAAAATTACAATCACACCTAATGCTCCCGATGATATTGTAAAGCGTCAAGAGATAACAATTGCAACAGACTACCTTCAACGAAAGGTGGTGTTAGTGCTTCGTAAACCTTATGATTTAAGTGTTAAGGTTACGCCTAATCCTGTTCAGAAGTTACGAAAAACACCTATCCAGGCAAAGATTACAATTCCGGCAGGTATCCCGTCGGCACTGTTCCCATTGAAGCTATTTATAACTACTGACAATAATACTATCGACCCCAAGCCGGGAACAAATATGCCGGCCGAGACTATGAATGGTACTTACGGCTTTATCAAAGAGTTGAGCTATGAGTATTACGATAAATCTTCGGAGACAGGAGATGGACGTGATGTTGCCATAAAAGAGGCCGATGGACGTATCTCGTTTATTACCGACTTTCGTACCAACTGCAGAGAGAGTGCGGCAGAGTTGTCGGTGTACAACCAATACTTCAATACAGGTAGCGACAGGTTCGATAATGCCGATATACCGATATATAAGATTGAAATTCCGACAGGTACAAAGGTAACAGTCCAAACCGAGAAACGTTCTCGTTACGGGACAACGTATAATGTATATCCTTTTAATATACATCATGATCCGGATCCGGCAAACAGTACAGACCAACCAAATGACGGTGAAGAGAGTGTAACGGTAAGCATTGGTGGTAAGGATGTAGAAATTACAATTGATAAAGACAATGTGACAAAGGGTGCGACAATTTCAATTCCCGAGGGTGTTAATGCATCAGAGACAATAACCTTTACATTCAGAGACAAATATTGTACCGGATTAAGAACCTCTGGTTGGTCTTTTATAGGATTCAATTTTACAGACGAAGATGATTATGAATATGTGTGTACAGTAGGCGAATTCTTAGAAGGAGTTACACTCAATTTTACAAGATAAGGCCATTTGTTTCATTCAAAGCAAAAGCACCGCAAAATCTGCGGTGCTTTTGCTTTGAATATCTCCTATTTTGTCCCTAATATACGTATGATAAACAATCCATACTGAATTTGCGTCTGGAGATCCCTCACTGCGTATCGGGATAACAGATTCGCGGTTCTTGTGAATTTATACCTTGCTTACGTCAATAACAATTAGTATGCCCTAAAGTTACTGATTATTTTGATACGGCATTGCCTTTTGATAAAAATGATGTAACTTTGCAGTCGCTTTCAAAAGCACACGCAGTTTGTCATGTTGAGCGAAGTGAAACATCTCTTAGAGTGTATATGAGATTCTTCGTTGCACTCAGAATGACAAAACAACGTTTTGTTATTGGCAAAAAAAGAAAGACACGAAAGTAATGTAAGCGAATTTTTACACAATATTTAACTGTAAAACAGAAAGAATCATGTCAAAGTATTTGGTGGAAGACACACGCAAGGTTACTACGCACCGATTTATCGAAATGAAGCGCAAGGGTGAGAAGATTGCAATGCTCACCGCATACGATTATACTACAGCATCTATCCTCGACAACGCGGGTATTGACGCGCTGCTCGTGGGTGACTCTGCATCTAATGTGATGGCGGGTAATGTAACAACATTGCCTATCACTCTCGACCAGATGATTTATCATGCAAAGGGCGTCGTTCGTGGCGTGAAGCGTGCATTGGTTGTTGTGGATATGCCTTTCGGTACATATCAGGTAAATGCCGACGAGGCTGTGAAGAATGCTATCCGCATAATGAAGGAGACGCATGCCGATGCTCTCAAACTTGAGGGTGGTGAGGAGATTCTCCCCTCGGTACGCAAGATTCTTGATGCCGGTATTCCCATCATGGGTCACCTGGGACTTACCCCACAGAGCATTAACAAGTTCGGAACATACGCTGTCCGCGCAAAGGATGATGCTGAGGCTGCCAAGCTGCTTGCCGATGCAAAGCTCCTTGAAGAGGCAGGCTGTTTTGCGCTTGTCCTTGAGAAGATTCCTGCAGCGCTGGCCGAGAAGGTGGCAAGCTCAATCTCTATCCCTGTAATAGGTATCGGTGCCGGCGTGAAGGTTGACGGTCAGGTGCTTGTATATGCCGATATGCTCGGCATGACAGCCGATTTCTCTCCGAAGTTCCTCCGTCGCTATGCCGACCTCAACACAATCATCACCGATGCTGTGGGTAGCTATGTGAGCGATGTCAAGGCTTGTGATTTCCCTAACGAGAAAGAACAATACTAAACAAGGAATGGCTAAAAAGCAAACTTCTGCGTTCCAGGAAGCCCTCAAAATCCTCATTTACGTCCAGTAGATTAATCCACTAAAGTGGCTTTTCCTCCTCGTAGCTCGGCATAGAATGCGGGCACTCTCTGCTCTCGCATTACAGCGTCGGTTGCGTTTTTTCGGGCTTCGCAAGCCTAAAAATAGCTCTTTTTATCCAACCTCCCTACAGAAAGCGGGTGACCAAAAGGTCACCCGCTTTCTGTAGCCTATTTTATGTGGTTGTGGTTATTTGTTGCTATTCTTATTGCCAAGGACATAGCAATATGTTGTTAACGATATTTGTTATCGTTTTTTCTGATTTTCACAAATAGTTGCAATTGATGTCTTTGGGGTGTGGAAGTAATTTTGTAACCGAAAAACAAGGATTATATGGTTACATTTTTACGCTCATTTTTTCTTTTGTCTGCACTCCTGTTCTCGTTGCCGTCGGTGGCAGGGAATGTGAAGCTGCGCGGTACGGTAACAGCCAAGGGCGAGGGTGCAGTTCCTTATGCCACAATAGGCGTGCAGGGTAGTCCGCTCGGCACGTACGCAGGTGTTGACGGCTGTTATGAGCTTGAACTGCCCGAAGGGCGTTACCTGCTTGTGGTTACGGCAGTAGGCTTCGAGACATTCCAAAAGGAGATTGTCGTGGGCAAGAATCTTCCTTATATACATGATGTGGAACTTGAACAGACGGACCTGTTGCTCGATGATGTTGTGGTTACGGAGTCGGCATCGGGCGTGTCACGCCTGAAGCGCTCGGCCTACAATGTGGTGGCGCTTGATACAAAGGATTACCTCAATACCTCGAAGAACCTGAGTGATATCCTTGCAAAATCTCCCGGTGTGAAGCTGCGCGAGTCGGGTGGCGTGGGTTCTGATATGAACATCATGCTCGACGGTTTCAGCGGAAAGCACGTGAAAGTGTTCGTCGACGGTGTTCCGCAAGAGGGCGTAGGCGCTTCGTTCGGCCTCAACAACATTCCTGTCAACTATGCAAAGCGCATCGAGGTGTACTGAGGTGTGGTGCCCGTACAGTTCGGTACAGACGCAATGGGCGGTGTGGTGAACATCGTTACGGGCAAGGCACGTCAGGGTTGGGCTGTTGATGCGTCATACTCTTACGGCTCATTTAATACCCACAAGTCTTTCCTCAACTTCAGCAAGGTACATAGGAACGGCTTTACATATGAGGTGAACGCCTTTCAGAACTATTCCGACAATAATTATAAGGTGAATGCTCCTGTCGAGGATTTTGTGACGGGCAGCATCGAGAAGAAGAAACTCTACCGCGTGGAGCGGTTCAATGATACATACCACAATGAGGCTGTGTCCCTTAAAACCGGCTTTGTCGACAGACCGTGGGCTGACCGCCTGATATTCGGACTTACATACTCGCAGATGTACAAGGATGTGCAGACGGGTGTGCGTCAAGAGATTGTATACGGCAAGAAACACCGCAAAGGCTCTTCGCTGATGCCGTCGCTTGAGTATTCAAAGAGCAACCTTTTTGCCGAAGGTCTTGACCTTTCGCTCACTGCCAACTACAACCGTAATACCACAACAAACGTAGATACGGCCTCATGCAAATATAACTGGCGCGGCGAGACAAGAGTGCTGAACTCTCCGGGTGAGCAGTCACACCAGCATATGCGTTCCCGCAACGACAACTGGAATGCTACTGCAACCGTCAACTATCGTCCGGGCAAGAGCCATACTCACCTGTTTACGGCACATCTCCTTTTCAATGCTTTCAGGCGTTCGAATACCTCGTTGTTGTTGCCGCAGAGGGTTGAGGACCCGATTGACAAGGTTACACGCAAAGGGGTGGCGGGCTTCTCTTACCGCCTTATGCCGTCGGAGAAGTGGAACGCGACGGTTTTTGCAAAGCATTACAGCCTGTATGTGGGCGGTCCCATGGCTACCACAAGCAATGCCGATGATTATACCCGCACCAACCGTAGCCTCAATGCTTTCGGTTATGGTGCGGCAGGAACATACTTTATCATGCCGGGCCTGCAGGCAAAGCTCTCGTACGAAAAGGCTTACCGCTTGCCCACAATCGATGAGATGTTCGGTGACGAGGACCTTGAGATGGGTGATATAGGCATCGAGCCCGAGAACAGCCACAATGTGAACTTCAACCTGAGCTACAGCGGCAAGTTCGCCTCTCACGGGGTGTATGTCGAGGGTGGCGTGGTGTACCGCGATACACGCGATTACATCCAGCGCAACATCGTGGACCTGAGTGGCGGCAAGGCTGCTGCAACATATATAAACTATGGCAAGGTGCTCACCAAAGGTTACAATATCACAGTGCGCTACACGCTCGACAACTGGCTCTCAGTGGGCGGCAACTTCACTGATATGAAGGTCATTGACAATATGAAGAGCGCTGTGGGCAGCTCGGTACCGAACTTAGGCTATGGCGAGGAGATGCCGAATCTTCCCTCTCTGTTCGCTGACTTCGATGCCTCGTTCTATTGGCACGGGCTCTTTGGAAAGGGTAACCTCCTTACCCTGACATACGACGGCCGTTATGTCCGCGAGTTCAGCTACTATTCGGCAAAGATAGGTGCCAACAAAGGCGATTATATGGTCCCCGACCAGCTGTCGCATGATATAACCCTCTCGTACAGCATAGGCGACGGGCGTTACAACGTATCACTCGAGTGCCGTAACATAACCGATGAACGGCTGTACGACAACTTCAGCCTGCAAAAGGCCGGCCGTGCCTTCTATGCCAAGGTACGCGTGAGATTAGGAAACAGATGAATAATGAATATAAATGACAGAATGATGAAAAGACTACTTACTAAAAATCTTCTTTTTGCCGCAGCTGCGGCAATGGTGTTCGCTTCTTGCTCAAGTGATGATGACAACGGTGCGGTAACGCCGCCTGCGAATGATGTCAAGCCGTATGTCATTGCGGCTACAGTTACGATGTCAAACAACAGCACTCCGGTGCTGCTTACAGCCTCCTCGCTTGATGAGGGTGTAGTGTCACCTGTCAATCAGGGAACGGTAACGGATGCCGCTTCGTATTGGGTGTTCCATGGTACAGACTATCTCTATGGCCTGGCCTACAATCAGGGCAATGCCGGCCTGACACGTTCTTTTGTCATGGGCGACGACTACAGCATCATCGCACGCGACAAGGAGTATGCGGTGAACCGCTTCACAACATACGGAATATATGACAAGTATATCATTACAACATCTACAGGCAATGGCTCTGCCGAGTGGGCCGATGCCAACGGTTATATCCCAAAGATGTTCCTTGTCTCTTACCTGAATACCGAGGCCGAGACTTACCGTTCCAATGTGGCCGAAAAGAAGTATCTTGCAGAGAATTTTCTCGGTAACGGCGAGTATGTCACTCTGGCTGGGTTCCAGCAGCGTGGAAAGCAGCTTTTTGCTGCGGCAGTGCCAATGGGGTTGAGCCAGTATGGTGCGGCGGCCGACAGCGGCAAGTGGGTGAAGTACCCCGACCTTGTAAAGACCGAGGACGGCGGCAGCAACAGCAGCTCATACAAGAAGGGTGAGCTCCAATGGACGCAATATCCCGACGAGTGCCATATTGTAATTTTCGATGATGAGACACTCACTTCAAAAAAGATAATCACAACCGACAGGATCAGCTATGCCTGCGGACGTAACAAGTCACAGTATTACCAGATGATTTGGGCTACAGAGAACGGTGACATCTATGTGCTTTCTCCGTCGTACGCAAAGACAATGGCCGACAGCCGTCAGCAGACAACGCTCCCGGCAGGTGCGGTACGTATCAAGGCCGGTGAGGATGACTTTGACAGTAGCTACTATGTGGATATCGAGGCGCTGTCGGGTGGTCGTTCGTTCCTGCGCTCGTGGTACGTGGGCAACGGTCATATGCTGCTGCAGATGTATGACGCTCCGTTCACTCCCGGAGGCAAGGCGCCTACAGCCTTGAGTCTTGCCATTCTTGATGTGAATGAAGGAACGCTTGAGTTTGTAGAGGGATTGCCCAAGACACTGTCGGCATTCGGAAAAGCTCCTTTCATGGAGAACGGCTTTGCGTACATGCCTGTCACCACAACCGACGGCTATCCTGCAATATACAGGATTGACCCCTCTACAGCAACAGCCGCAAAGGGTGCTGTCATAGAGGTCACTTCGCTTGACGGTGTGGGTAAATTGTTGCCGTGATAAGTACATTGTCAAAATTTTTTCTACCTTTGTATCTACGATGGTAAAAATTGGAAATAATGAATAATTTCTTCAAAAAACTGCACCTTTGGGTCTCAGTGCCTTTCGGTATTGTAATAACCATAACCTGTTTCACCGGTGCATTGCTGGTGTTCGAGAGTGATATCGTTGCCCTTTATAACAAGGACCTTACGGCTGTTGTCCCTATGGGCGACCCATTGCCTGTGAGTGCTGTTGCCGAGAAGGTCGAGGCAGGGCTTGCCGATGGAGTGGAGGTGACGGGAGTCGTTGTCTCCGGTGACCCGGCCGAGGCATATAAGGTGAATATCTCCAGGCCGAGCCGCACAGCGGTGTATGTAGACCAGTATACCGGTGAGGTAAAGGGCAGGGCTGGGCGTCTGCCGTTCTTCAATACAGTGCGCCGTCTGCACCGTTGGCTCATGGATACACGTCCGGCTGATGGCGGTATCTATTGGGGTAAGATGATTGTGGGTGCCAGCACTCTGGCTTTTGTGGGTATACTTATCACCGGTATTGTCATCTGGTGGCCGCGTAACCGCAAGATGCTGAAGAACCGTTTGAAGATTGTCATGAGAAAAGGCCAGAACCGTTTCTGGTACGACCTTCACGTGGCAGGCGGCTTCTATGTGGCACTGCTGTTGCTTGCCATGGCGCTGACGGGCCTTACATGGTCATACGGATGGTATCGCGATGCTTTCTACTCAATGTTCGGTGAGGCGACAACACAGACTGCTAAAGGCAAGGGTAGCGATAGGGCCGGAAAGTCCGATAGAATTGCCGTTGAAGAGGGTGCGGCTACAATGTTGAGCCTTCCTGCTGATACAGCGGCGGTGCAGCCCGATGCTGTGACTGCTGCAACGGTGCAAGCCGATGCAGTGACATCTGCAACAGTGCAGGCCGATGCCGTTACGGCTGCCACAATGCTCAGTGCCGAGGAAGAATCGGAGTACTACAGTTGGCAGAAGGCTCTTGATACTGTTCAGGCTAAGTATGCCTCTTATAAGACAATAACCCTTACCGACGGTACTGCTTCTGTAGCGTTGGGTGGCTTGGGTAACCAGCGTGCCAACGACAAGTACAGTTTCAATACCTCAACGGGCGAAATAACATCCTCTAACCTATATGCCGATACTCCTGTCCGCAGCAAGGCAAGCGGTTGGGTAAGGACAATCCATGTAGGTACTTGGGGCGGAATGGTGACAAAGGTCCTTTATTTCCTTGCTGCGCTTTTGGGCGCGACACTGCCGCTGACGGGTTATTATTTCTGGATTAGGAGGTTGTATAATAAGAAGAAAAGAAAAAAATGAAAGTGGCTTAAAAGAGGATTGCTGTGCAAGCATTGTGCTCTTTTACCCCCCCCCCTCAGTCACGACGTGACAGCTCCCCCTGATTGCAATCAGAGGGAGCGCCTTTTTTCTTATATCCGTTGAATCTGTTGGGTTCAACGGAGCGGTTACTAAGAAGCTGTTTAAATTTATATCGCCAGGTTTTTTATAGAGCAAAAATAGAATGTTTATTTGTTTTTCGTAGGGCGCGTAGCGGGCTACGTAACCGAGAAAAAGAAAAAAACAGGCATTTTTGAATATAAAATAACGGCGAAACAAACGATACGGCTTCTATAAGAAAATATTTTTTAGAAATTTAAACAGCTTCTAAATATTCAGTCTGCTCTCTACCATTTCCCAGTCGACAATATCCCAGAGCTTCTTCACATGCTCGGCACGGCGGTTCTGGTAGTCAAGGTAGTAGGCGTGCTCCCACACGTCGATGCCGTACAGCGGTGTCATCCTGTGGCGTATCGGAGTGTCTCCGTTCGCACAGCTAACTATGCTGAGCTTGCCGCTCTCTTCCTGCGCAAGCCACACCCAACCGCTGCCGAAAAGGGATGCTGCGGCCTCCTCCATCTTTTTCTTCAGGGTCTCGAAATTGCCGAAGTCAAAATGTATGAACTCCTTGAGGTTATGCCCCGGGAGGTTACTGCCGTGAGGGTAGGGGGTGAACTGCTCAAAGTAGAGCGAGTGGTTGAGTACCTGTCCTGCATTGTTCAATAGTGGCCCCGGAGGTGCCTGGGATATTATCTCGCGCAGAGTCATCCCCTCGAACTCTGTGTCGGCGACAAACTTGTTCAGGTTGTCGACGTATGTCTGCAGGTGCTTGCCGTAATGCACCTCCACTGTTGCTTGGCTTATCACCGGGCTCAATGCTCCTGCCGGATAGATGAGTACCGGCATCTGGAATCCGGTACGCATGGTCTTTACTAATTCACTCATGGTTGTACTTGTTGGTTTATTATATTAACAAGGTTTCTGTGGTGATGTTCGTGTATATCGCGATTTTTCGCTATCTTCACCTTTGGTGCACATACTTCTGCACAAGCGGTAAAAATCGAAGCAAGCTTTGTTTTTTGCTTGTTTATGTGTATCTTCGCGGGAAATACTGAATTGGCATTTTATGCCGCTATACCCCGATGATAAACTACGAAGAAGAACTGAACGGAGCGCAACTTGATGCGGTGCGCTATCTTGACGGCCCTCAGCTGGTGATTGCCGGTGCGGGTTCGGGCAAGACACGCGTGCTCACATACAAGATTGCCTATCTGCTGGAGCACGGCTTTGAGCCTTGGTCTATCCTGGCCCTCACCTTTACCAACAAGGCGGCGGGTGAGATGAAGGAGCGCATTGCAGCGCGTGTGGGCGAGAGGGCTGCCTCTATGCTCTGGATGGGAACGTTCCACTCGGTATTCTCAAAGATTCTGCGTCGCGAGGCGCATCACATAGGGTATACGCCGCAGTTCACTATATATGACCAGGCCGATTCGCGCAGCCTCGTCAAGAGCATCATCAAGGAGATGCAGCTCGATGACAAGGTCTACAAGCCCAACAATGTGGCGGAGCGTATATCGTCGGCAAAGAGCAGCCTTATCTCTCCGTCGGACTATGAAAACGACCAAGGACTGCGCCGCGATGACTTGCACGCGAAAATCCCCTCTACCTACGAAATATACAAGCGTTATGCCGAGAGGTGCCGCCTTGCCAATGCAATGGACTTTGACGACCTGCTGGTGAATACCTACAGGCTCTTCAGGGATATGCCCGAGGTGCTTGACCAGTATGTCGACCGCTTCCGTTATGTGCTTGTCGATGAGTTTCAGGATACCAACTATGTGCAGGGATGCATTGTGTGGCAGCTCACGCAGGCCCGCAGGGCTATATGTGTCGTGGGCGACGATGCACAGAGCATCTACTCGTTCCGGGGTGCGAACATCGGCAATATCCTGGGCTTTACCGAGCGTTATGCCGGGGCAAGGATATTCAAGCTTGAGCAGAACTACCGTTCGACAAAGATGATTGTGAATGCAGCCAACAGCCTTATAGCAAGGAACTGCGAGCAGATAAAGAAGACTGTCTACTCCGACCGTGGCGAGGGTACTCCGCTGATGCTCTATTCGGCATACTCCGACTTTGAGGAGGGTGAGATTGTGGCAAACAAGATTGCCGAACTGCGCCGTACCGAGGGGCTGCAATACAGCGACTTCGCCATTCTCTACCGCACTAATGCGCAGTCACGTATATTCGAGGAGGCGTTCAGGAAACGCTCGTTCCCTTACCGCATCTTCGGTGGCCTGTCGTTCTACCAGCGCAAGGAGATAAAGGATATAATCGCCTACTTCCGTCTTATATGCAACAGCAACGACGAGGAGGCTTTCAAACGTATAATAAACTTCCCTGCCCGTGGCATCGGCGACAAGACCTTGCAGAAGGTGAAGGATGCGGCCATGGAGCGTGGCGTGAGCTTCTGGAGTGTCATTGCCGACCCTATGCAGCCACCGTTGGATGTCTCAAAGGGAGCGTTTACCAAGCTGCAGCTCTTCGCTGCAATGATTGAGCGATTTGCCGGCTATGCGCAGAACAAGGATGCCATAGAGACGGCACGCCTTGTGTTGCAGGAGAGCCGTATGCTTGCCGAGTTCAACAGCGACAATAGCGTAGAGGGCAAGGCACGTCAGGAGAATGTGCAGGAGCTGATGAATGGTATTGCCGATTTTGTTGATGTGCGTCGCGAGGAGGGTAATGCCAACGACAAACTCGTCGATTTCCTCTCCGAGGTGTCGCTGATGTCCGACCTCGACTCCAAAGAGGATGATGACGGCAACCGTGTCACTCTCATGACAATACACTCGGCCAAGGGACTGGAGTTCCGCACGGTGTTCATCGTGGGCCTCGAGGAGGAGCTATTCCCCAACCAGTGCGCGCAGAACTCATTGCGTGAGCTCGAGGAGGAGCGACGTCTCTTCTATGTGGCGATAACACGTGCAAAGGACCACTGCGTACTCTCCTTTGCCAAGAGCCGATACAAATACGGACAGTTCAACTTCTGCGAGCCGAGCCGTTTCATAAAGGAGATCGATACACGCTACATTGCCATGCAGGGTGGTGTGCGTCAGCCCTCGCAGCAGCAACAGCCACGCACGGGCGGAATGTTCAGCCGTACTAACAGCATGGCTGCATCGCAGCGCGTCGCTTTGGACCGCCGCCAGTCATACGACTATGGCCCGGGGCAGAACGCATCACAGGCAAGCAATCCTGCTTCGTCGCATGGGAACGGACAGCAGGGCAAGCGCGTGATAAACGCATCGGCCTTTATGCAGAAACCAGCCAACCTGCGCCGCGTGTCGGATGTGGAGCGCGACTTCTATGCTCCAAAGACCAACCCGACAGCGCTCAGTGTGGGTATGATTGTACAGCACGACCGCTTTGGAGTGGGCGAGGTACATGCGACAGAGGGCACGGGCGAGAACGCAAAGGCTACAATAAAATTCCAGAACGCAGGAGTGAAGACACTGCTTCTTAAATTTGCAAAACTAAAGATAATAGGATAATGGATAAGGAAATGATAAATAAGGTGCCGTCACCCTGTTATGTGATGGAAGAGGCGCTGTTGCGCAGGAACCTCGCGCTCATAAGCCGTGTGGCACGTGAGGCCGGTGTGGAGATAATCCTCGCCTTCAAGGCTTTTGCCCTGTGGAAGAGCTTCCCTATTTTCCGCGAGTACATAAACTCCGTCACGGCAAGCTCCATCCATGAGGCGCGTCTCGCCTTTGAGGAGTTCGGCAGCAGGGCACATGCCTTCTCGCCTGCATATACTGCCGAGGAGTTCGGCGAGATGATGCGTTGCAGCAGCCATATATCATTCAACTCTCTGTCGCAGTTCGAGCGTTTCTATCCTGCAACAAAGGATGCCGGGCATGATATATCTTGCGGAATACGTATCAATCCCGAGTATTCCGAGATTGAGACCGAGCTCTACAACCCGTGCGCTCCCGGCAGCCGCTTCGGCGTGACAGCCGACCTGTTGCCCGAGACTCTGCCCGCAGGCATCGAGGGCTTCCATTGCCATTGCCACTGCGAGTCGAGCTCGTATGCGCTGGAGAATACCTTAGTGCATATTGAGGAGAAATTCGGCAAGTGGCTGCCAAAAATAAAATGGCTCAACTTAGGCGGAGGTCACCTGATGACACGCAAGGACTATGATGTGGAGCATCTTATCGGCTTGCTCAAAGGCTTGCGTAGCCGTTACCCTAACCTGCAGGTTATACTGGAGCCGGGCTCAGCCTTCGCATGGCAGACAGGCTCACTGTTATCGGAGGTAGTGGATATCGTGGAGAGCCGTGGCATACGTACCGCTATCCTCAATGTGAGCTTTACCTGTCACATGCCCGATTGTCTTGAGATGCCATACCAGCCCACAGTCACCGGTGCCGAGTCACTCGATGCCGATGCAGTAAAGGGTGCTCCGTTCGAGGAGAATATCTACCGCCTGGGCGGTAACAGCTGCCTCAGCGGTGACTATATGGGCAGCTGGAAGTTCCCGCAGCCATTGAAGGTAGGTGACAAGGTGGTGTTCGAGGATATGATACATTACACCACGGTAAAGACAAATATGTTCAACGGTATATCCCACCCAAGCATCGCTCTCCTGCACCAGAATGGTGAGCTTGAGGTGTATAAGGTGTTCCGTTACGAGGATTACAGGGATAGGATGTGTTAAAGGTGATGCTTTGCTTGTTGCCTAAAGAAAAGACCAGTGCTCCTCTTATTTGCAATTAAGAGGAGCACTGATTTGTTTTTTCTGACTGTTTGCTGAAGATTGAAGGTAATTCAGTGAATGGATTTGTGTCATTCGTTCATGCTCAGTATGTATTTAACGTGAATTCGATATCAGTTCAACCGAATCGCGAACCTGTCATTCTGTCACTTACTTTTCATGACTGAAAAGTAAGCAAAAGGTCCCGGCACTGGCAAAAACAGTCATGTTGCGTTTTGCTCACAAGTCGCAAGCGACATTCCTCGGTCACGCAAAATTTGCCTCAAACAACTTTTCGTTCAAACATCGGGGGCAAAAGAACTCGCTTTTCACGCATAAACAGCAACACACAATGCACCGCTCAAACAGCATTTGCCCTATCTCCGCTGTTTGAACGGTTGTTTGTTGTCTTTTTGATAGTGCCGGTGTTTTTTGGAATTACCTCTGCTGGTGGAAATGCTCCCTACACTTCATTGAAAGAAAAATCACCCCACCCCCCGACTTTACAGGTGAGCTGTAAAGCCATACCTTTCAGAAGTCGAAATTACCGAATTATAGTAAGGGAATTATCTGATTTCGAATAAATGAATCTATTATTTACTCAAATTTAAATATTTGCCAGATAACGCTGATGAGGATGTTTGGGGTTTTCAGGGAATTCTCTCGCCAATAAACCTTGCTCTACCATTCTCGGAATAATCTTATTTTTTAAGTAGCTAGGATTTTTATTGACATTTGTAGCAATATTCTCCAACGAAGTGTATACAGAACAAACTTCTATGATTCTTTTATATAGTGCATCCTTACTTAAACGCACTGCAACCTTACTAGCAACCTTACTAGCAACCTTCGAGTATTCTACATTGATTTTATATTTAGTTCCTCTACCTATACCAAACGAAATAAGGTAATTGCTATCGCATAGCTCCTTAAGGAGTTTTGTAATATCCGCACTATGCTTATCAAGTACCAACTGTAATCGATAATTGGTAATCTCTCCCTCGCTACAACAAGTAGCTAAAGCCATCAATTTGTTGTGGCTAATTGATGTTATATCTTCACCGAACAATGATTTGAGATATTCAGTTACTTCTTATGAATATTGCCATTATGAGATAAATAATTAGGACCTGTCTTCTAAAAGGGCACAATAAATACGTATTGTTGTTCTAGCTATTCATGACTATTCATTTAGTGTGATACTTATTTCATACTTCTGTAGATATCCCGTTTATTCTTTTATGCTCTATTTCGATTAATAAAAGTTAAAAACAGTGCAAAATCGGAAGTTTCGATATCGTTTTTTTCCGATTTACATCCATTCCCACTTGCTTTGTTGTTGCAATGAGGGCGCAATAACCACATTATAACAACAAATTACAATAACAATACACTATGCCGAAAAAAGAAAATACACTTACCAGAGTAGAGTTTCAAATCATGTCTATCCTTTGGGATATCAACCACTCGGCTTGCGCACGGGATATCATTGAACGCTACGATGAACCTAAACCTGCATACACAACAGTCGCCACAAACCTGAAGGTACTTTATGAGAAAGGCTATGTAGACTATTTCAAGAACAAGGGTGAGGGAAAAACCCACATGTATGTTGCCAAAGTGACACGTGCTGAATATGCACGTCAAACTATGCAGGATGTCAAGAAAAAGCTCTTTGGGGGCAGTTTGAAATCGATGCTCTGCTTCTTCGTTAAAGATAATGACCTCACAGCTGAGGAGATAAAGGATTTGCTTGATATTATAAAACAGGAGGAAAACTTATGAATGCTCTGCTTGTCTATTCCCTTAAATCGGTATTAGTCCTCACATTACTCTATATACCCTTTTGTGTATTGTTGCTGAAAGAACGTTTCTTCCGTCAAAATCGTTTCACACTCCTTATTATCCTCGGGTTATCACTAACGCTCCCGTTGTGTAACTTTTCAGTATTTCATATTGATGGGCATAACCCTATTCCATTTACAGAGACTGCTTTAAAGATGGAAAGTATGAAGACGGATGTTGTCATTTCAACTGTAACACCCCCATCCCTATCAGGTACCTCATTAGAACCAATATCCGATGAGGGTTTTAAATCGTATGGCTTTGTGCAATACTTCGGATATCTATATATGATAGTATTTTCTATACTTATGGTTACGCGCCTTTACCGCTTGGTCTGTATGCACCGCCTTATCCGTAGAGGTAGCCTGTGGAACGATGAGGAGGATGGTGTCATTATCCATTGCCATGCAGAGGATGTATCCCCATGCAGCTGGATGCGTCATATAGTCATCAGTGAGTACGACTACACTCACCACCGTAATGAGATATTGCTACATGAAAAGGCGCATGCATTATATCATCACTCTTGGGATATCCTACTGCTGATACTTGTACAGACCATACAATGGTACAATCCATTTATTTATCATTTCAGTGTAAGCCTACGTGATCTGCACGAATATGAGGCAGACGAATATGTCATTAGCCAAGGTGTAACTATTCAAGAATACCAGTATATGTTGCTCAAGGCAGCATCAGTAGATTCACCATATATCTATGCCAACAATTTCAAATACAACATGGTCAGGTCGCGTATTACAATGATGATTCCTAAAGTAAGTCAATGGTGGTCCCGTTACAAGGCACTCTACATTCTTCCTTTGGTTGTTTTCCTGTTGAGCTCCTTTGCCACTCCTAAAGACAATTGCCAACTGTGTGTATTGTATACCCAACAGATAAGAACTACCAATCGTGACAATATTGCTGTGACCGACTCGATATACAGCATTCTTGAGATTGGCGAGGTCATTTCCAAATATGGTGATGTCAGTGACTATTCTTGCCAAAAGAATTATCTTCCCATGGGAAAGCATACAGATAGAATCAAGTTCGAGGATTGTCGTATAGACGCCAATCTATGGGTATACCAGAACTACCCCAAAACAGGAATCCTGACCGTTCACGAAGCCTTACATCCATCCCGTATTTATTATGAGGAGCCGGCCGACATGCAACAATGGACACTTATCCCAGGAGATACCGTAATTCTGGGGTACAATTGCCGTCGTGCCAGCATGTCATATGGTGGCAGGGAGTGGACTGCATGGTACACAGAAGAAATTCCCGTTTCATCAGGCCCATGGAAATTATGTGGACTTCCAGGCCTTATACTGTATGCCGCAGACCAAAGTGGGACACACTCCTTTAGTGCCTACAACATCTTCAATGTAGAAGGACAATCCATCAGGCCACATTCCCATTATACAGCCAATAAGGTGAAACGCGACAAATTCATAAAGACACGCAACAAAATCAAGACCGACCCGCAATGGATAAACGAACCTTGGTATAACGATGAAAACAATGCCTCATTTGCTGTTCTGGATGATAAAGACCGGAAGAGACTGAACATTCCCTATTTCCTTTTGGTGAATGGCATCAAGTATCCCGATTTTCAATTCTTGTATCACTATCAACCACTCGAACTGAAATGAAGACCATATTACAAGTTTTCTTTCTTGTAAACACCTTATGCTTGGGTATTACTACCGCCACAGCCCAATACACGCTCAGTGGAATGGTTACCGCAGCTGATGGCAAACCATTGGCAGGAACCATTGTCGAGGTCTGTTATGATGACAAAAGTGTGGCCTTTGGTAACAGCAAGCAAGATGGTATCTATAGCTTGACTATTCCTAAGGAATATACAAAAAAATCACTCACCATCAGTTTCCGCAAATTGAACCATGAGAACCAGATGCATGTGCTCTTGCCTGGTGCCACCTCATTCTCTACCATCATGTATTTAGGTAGCGAAACATTGTGTGAAGTTGTCGTCAAACCCACACCCGTGATGCAGGTGAACGATACATTACGTTTTTTTATGGGCTCTTTTGCAGCCGAATCGGATATTACATTGGAGGACGGATTAAAACGTATCCCCGGTATCAGCATCAGTGAGAATGGTGCCATCAGTTACATGGGACGAGATATCAGCCAATTCTACATCGAGGGACTTGATCTCTTGGGTGGACGCTATAATCTGGCTACACGAAACATTCCCATTGACAAGATTACCGATGTAGAGGTGCTCCGGCATCACCAACATAACAAGGTCAACAAGAATGAACTCAGCAGTAATATCGCTCTTAATATACATCTTACAGAGAAAGCAAAGATAAAGCCCTTCGGAACCTACAAACTACGTGCAGGACTGGACGCTGACCAATCATTGCTATATGGAGGCAGTGGTACAGCAATGCTGTTCCGCAAGGATTTTCAGATGCTTGGCACGTTGAAACTGTCCAATGACGGACGCATGGGTGCCGATGAACTCAACAGCCATTTTAGTCGTACTTCATGGAGAAGCGGTGCAGAAAGCGTACTTCCGTTGCTTTCGGGTAGTCGTCCACCATTCATGCCGCATCGTTATGAAGACCGACTTAACGAGACGGCCAGCATCAACGTCTTAAAGAAAATATCAGAGGACAACCAGTTGAAGGCTAATGTAGATTATACACACGAGAATGCTGACTACGGCTATGGGATATACACCTCTTATCCTTTGGTTGACAGTATTACCGTTACTGACGAGCGCCTGCATTTTGTACGAAAGAATTATAGACTGACAGCAGATATTGAATACCGTTCCAATAAAGAACACCGCCTGCTCGAGAACAAACTATCTTTCTATGGTCGCTTTGCTGATGCCGAGGGTATAGCCATGCAAGGTGCTGAGCAGTACAATCAGATACAACGCTGCCATGTAATGGGAGTACATAATGCGCTTGCATACTTACGCAATGTTGGTGACTGGAAATTGCGTTTCAACAGCGATATGCAGTACACCGAGACACCTGAAGATGTACTCTCCATCCTTTTGGACCAGACATCCATAGCACGACAGACAGCATACAGCACGGTATTCAAAATGCATGATAAGTTCTATACAAGCTACACCCTGCCGATGGGAATGAATATTGGACTACCTGTAGCACTCACACTGAATGTCAATAACCTCACCACAGAACTGCAGGGTACAGGTGCTGAAAATACTATCGACGGTTGGGATATATCGTGTTCAATGGCACCTAATTTCGATTTTCAAACCAATGACCGCAATCTACGCATTTACCTTGATGTGCCTTTTAAGTTATTCATTAACGAATATCAAGATCTCCTCACAGGACGTAAGATGAATTTCAGAAAGGCATTTGTAGATGCCAGCCTATATTTCCATTGGATACCCAGCGGCAAGTCCGATATTGAGATACGTAGTGACTGGTGGCATACCTATGGTGACTATCTCTCACTTTTGACCGCACCCATACAGACAGACTACCGCACCCGTAAAATCAGTTCAGGCATCTTTGGAAGCAACCGTACCAGTCGCACGCGTATAGCTTATGAGTGGCAATCTCCGCTGGATTTCTGGTGCTTCAACAGCAGCATCAGCTATACCTATCGCATCAGTAATGTAATGAGTGGACAGAATATTGACGGCACTCAGCTTGCGTTTAGCGAACATCTTTCTGACAATACCAGCCACAACATTCATGTTGACGGTAAATTATCGAAATACATTCTCTCCCTAAAAACCAACCTTCTTGTAGGAGGCCACTATGCATGGTCACGTTCTTTAATGCACACTTCGGGAAATCCAGTACTTATCTCCGGCAACGACTACGAATGCTACTTTGAAATACGTAGTAACCCTATCACCCAAATTGATGCCACATACCATACATCCATTTCAAGAACAATACAGCATACTTACCGTAATACCAGCCGTTATGTCGACTTTTCCCAACGCCTCTACCTTACCTATCTGCCTATAGCAACATTCAATTTGCACTGCTCAGCCGAATGGAGACGTACTACACTCACCGAGGGCAATAACAAATATTCACTTTTAATTGATGCCGGTGCCGAGTATCACCTCAAAAAGAAGAAAATGCGCTTACGTCTCGATATCAATAACCTGCTGAACATGAGAAACTACCATTACACCCTTTACAACGGACTCAACACCTACCGATACAATTATCTGATGCGCGGTCGTGAACTGTTATTCTCTGTGATACTTACATAGCTATTACTTCATTCTTCCTTCTTTTGGTAATAGCAACAAACACACATAACCACAATGAAAACAACCAATACGATGAAACCGACCAAACTGTTCTTTACGTTTGCTATAACGGTGCTATGGGTGAATTGCCACGGGAATCACAAACACAAACTGGATGCACTCAATGTAATGGCCCCAAGGCTTGTGGACGTAGAGGACTATGACAAGATCATAAAGCAGTTCTCGTTCTCATCGAAAAAAGAGAAGGCCATGAAGGTTTCCAGCTATAACTCTAACTGCCTACACTACAAACAGTCTGCTAAACAATCCGCGGCAAATAATCATTTTCAAATTTTGTGATTGCGGGCAAGATATATTACTTTTGTAGCTTATAATTGGGGTAATATGGTGTTACTCCGGCAAAAGAGAAAAAGAAAGTGGTATTCAATTACGACATATTGGTTATTGGCGCCGGGCACGCTGGATGCGAGGCGGCTGCAGCTGCTGCAAACATGGGCAAGCGTACTTGTCTGATGACAATAGACATGAACAAGATTGCACAGATGAGCTGCAACCCTGCCATAGGAGGCATAGCAAAGGGACAGATTGTAAGGGAGATTGACGCTCTTGGCGGATACACAGGCATTGTGACGGACCGCGCATCGATACAGTTCCGTATGCTCAACCGCTCAAAAGGCCCTGCAATGTGGAGCCCGCGTGCACAGTGCGACAGAATGAAATTCAGCCAATATTGGCGAGATATACTGGAAAACATTCCTAACCTTGAGATGTGGCAGGACATTGCCACAGAACTGATAGTTGAGAACGGCAAGGCTGTAGGTGTAAGGACACAGATGGGCGCGGAGTTCCGCGCAGCCTGCACAATCATCACCGCCGGCACATTCCTCAACGGCCTGATGCACATTGGCAAGGTAAAGATTGAGGGCGGCCGCGTGGCAGAGCCCGCAGCGAAGGGCCTCACAGAGTCCATCACTGTACACGGCATAACAGCCGGACGAATGAAGACAGGAACACCTGTGCGCCTTGACCGACGTTCAATAAACCTTGGATTGACCGATGTACAGGAGGGAGACCATGACTTCCACCGTTTCTCGTACAACAACACAGAGCGCTCACTGAAACAGTTGCCCTGTTGGGGCTGTTATACCAACCCCGAGGTGCACAAGATCCTCAGCGACAGTCTCGCCGACTCTCCGCTCTACAACGGACAAATCCAGAGCATAGGACCACGTTACTGTCCGAGCATTGAGACAAAGATTGTGACCTTTGCCGAGCGCGACAGACACCTGCTTTTCCTGGAACCGGAGGGCGAGACAACACAAGAGGTTTACGTAAACGGGTTCTCATCATCACTTCCAATGGAAGCACAGCTCACTGCTCTGCGCAAGATTCCTGCGCTTGAGAACGCTGTCGCCTACCGCCCTGGATATGCAATAGAGTATGACTATTTCGACCCGACACAACTTGGCCACACTCTTGAATCAAAGATAATAGAAGGACTATATTTTGCCGGACAGGTAAACGGAACAACAGGCTACGAAGAGGCCGCCGGACAAGGCCTTGTTGCCGGTATAAATGCCGCACTCAAAATTGACGGCAAGGAGCCATTTACACTGCGCCGCGACGAGGCATACATTGGAGTACTCATTGACGATCTGGTGACAAAAGGTGTTGACGAACCTTACCGGATGTTCACGTCAAGAGCCGAGTACCGCATCCTGCTCCGCGCCGACAATGCAGACGTGCGCCTGACCGAAAGATCATACAGAATTGGACTTGCAACCGAAGAGCGCTACCAGAGACTGTGCAGCAAGAAAAAGAAGATTGCAAAGCTGACAGAGTTCATTGAAAACTTCTCGGTAAAGGCCGACCTCATAAACAAGGGGCTTGAAGAGTTGGGCACTACCCCACTCGTTCGCGGCTGCAAGCTTGCATCAATTATAGAGCGCCCGCAGGTGACAATTGAATCAATCGCGAACTACATACAGGCACTAAAGCGCGAACTTGAAAAGTTAGGTGACGACAGAAATGAAATTGTAGAAGCAACCGAGATTGAAATCAAATACAGCGGTTACATACAGAGAGAGCGAGAACTTGCCGAAAGGATGATTCGCCTTGAGAACATCCGCATCAAAGGCAAGTTCGATTACAACAGCCTTGAGTCGCTCTCAACCGAGGCTCGCCAGAAGCTGACAGCCATCAACCCCGACACTCTTGCACAAGCAAGCCGCATCCCCGGAGTTTCGCCAAGTGACGTAAATGTATTGCTTGTACTCATGCGGAAATAAACAATTGTTCCACGTGGAACATTGCCTTAAAACAACAGATGAAAGTAGAAAACGGGAGGCACAAAGCCTCATTGCACCCGTTTTTTTAGTAACCATTAATAGACCTTAATAGCCTTAATAACCCTTAAACAACAAACATTAAACATTACACAGTATAGCCATGAACAAGGAATTGCTTTTAAAAAACCTGAGAAACATCCCCGACTTTCCTATTCCGGGAATACAGTTCAAAGACGTTACTTCACTCTTCAAGAACCCTGAGTGCATGCGCGAAATGGACAATGCTCTTTACGAACTTTACAAGGATAAAGGCATAACAAAGATTGTGGGCATTGAGTCACGAGGCTTTGTCATGGCATCGGCTTTGGCAGTAAAACTGAATGCGGGTTTTGTACCGGTACGCAAACCCGGCAAACTTCCTGCAGAGACAATAAGCGAAACGTACGGCAAGGAGTATGGCCGCGACACAATAGAGATTCACAAGGACGCAATCGACGAAAACGACATTGTTCTTATCCACGATGACCTATTAGCCACAGGCGGAACAATGCTCGCAGCATACAACCTTGTGAAGAAACTCAATCCGAAAAAAGTCATGATAAATTTCATCATTGAACTTGAGGGACTGAAAGGCCGCGAAACATTCCCCGCAGGTACAGAGATTGATTGCCTGCTTACACTTGAAGGAAAGTAATGAACAAGGAGGAGAAGACAAAGAGGAACGAATACCTCAAAGGGATTGTGAGCAACCTTCCCGACTCGCCCGGCTGCTATCAGTATTTGAACGAAAGCGGCACCATCATCTATGTGGGCAAGGCAAAGAACCTCAAACGTCGTGTATCCTCATACTTCAACAAGGAACAGCAGACACTAAAGACCAAGCTGCTTGTTGCAAAGATTGCCGATATAAGATATGTTGTTGTAAAGAGCGAAGCCGACGCGTTGCTGCTTGAGAACAATCTCATAAAAAAACACAAGCCACGCTACAATGTACTTCTTAAAGATGACAAGACTTACCCGTCAATCTGCATAACAAACGACTATTTCCCAAAGATATTCAAGACACGCAAGATAGTCAAAGGAGCAGGACGCTATTTCGGTCCCTACACAAATGCTGGTGCACTGCACGCCCTGTTAGGACTTATAAAAGAGCTCTACCCTTTAAGGACCTGCAACCTCAGCATTACCCCTGAAGGAGTTCGCAATGCGAAATACAGCGCCTGTCTGGAATACCAGATAAAGAACTGCTGTGCTCCATGCATCGCAAAAATTTCAAGAGACGATTATCATAAATACATTGATGAGGTAAGTTCGATACTTAAAGGAGATATAAAGATTCTGCAAGAGAAACTCCTGGATGAAATGAAGGAGAAAGCAATGAACCTCGAGTTCGAAAAGGCAGGAGAAATCAAGAAAAGATACCAGCTTATCGAAGGATTCAGGACACGAAGCGAGGTCGTAAGCTCATCCATAACAAACCTTGATGTATTCTCAATTGAGAGTGATGAAAAGAGCGCATTCATCAATTTCCTGCACATAACCAACGGTTGCATAAACCAGGCATTCACCATAGAATACCAGAAAAGGCTCGATGAAAGCGATGAAGAATTGATTCTTATGGGCATAATAGAATTGCGCGACAGATTCGGCAGCAACGCCAAGGAGATAGTATTACCGTTTCCACTTGAATTGCCCATTGAAGAAGCCACTGTTACGGTTCCACAGAAAGGCGAAAAAGCACGTCTGTTGGCACTGTCAAGACTGAATGTAAAACAGTACAGGGCTGACCGTATGAAACAGGAGGACAAACTGAATCCGGAACAGAAAGCCACACGCTTGATGAAGGAGATTCAGGAGGCACTCCACCTTGAAAAAATGCCGATGACAATAGAGTGTTTCGACAACTCCAATATACAGGGAAGCGATGCCGTGGCCGCGTGCGTAGTGTTCCGCAAACTCAAGCCGAGCAAGAAGGATTACCGCAAATACATAATAAAAAGTGTTGCCGGCCCCGATGATTACGCATCGATGCGCGAGGTTGTGATGCGCCGCTACAAACGCATAATAGAGGAGCAGGGAGAACTGCCGAGCCTGATATTGGCAGATGGAGGAAAGGGACAGATGGAGGCCATAAGAAGCATTGTAGAAGATGAATTGGGTGTACACATTCCCATTGCCGGAATGGTAAAGGACGGTCGCCACAGGACATCGGAACTGATAATTGGCGACAGTTACGAGACTGTTGGACTGAAACAGAACACTCCCCTATTCCGCCTCATTACACAGATACAGGACGAGGTACACCGCTTTGCAATCACATTCCACCGCGACAAGAGAAGCAAACGGCAGACCGCATCGGAACTTGACAACATAAAGGGAATAGGCGAAAAGAGCAAACAGGCACTTTTGCAGCACTTCAAGAGCGTTAAACGCATCAAACTCGCTGATACAGAAGAGATTGCGTCAATAATCGGGCAATCGAAAGCGGAATTGGTACAAAAGAGCCTTAAAAACGTAGATTAAAGAGTATATTTGCACAGATGACATTATGAGAGTTCTTATACAGAGAGTAAAAAGAGCATCGGTCACAGTTGACGGAGAGCTGATATCGGAGATAGCACAAGGACTGCTTGTCCTTGTGGGAATATGTGACGAGGATAACCATGAGGACATAGAGTGGCTTACAAAGAAGATTTCCAACATACGCCTTTTCGATGATGAGAACGGTGTGATGAATCTGTCGTTGATGGACATAGACGGAGAACTGCTTGCTGTGAGCCAGTTCACACTTATGGCCTCAACAAAGAAAGGCAACCGCCCGTCATACATAAAGGCTGCAAAGCCCGACATATCAATACCCCTTTACGAGAGCTTCTGTAACGAAATGGAGATTGCACTGAACAAACCGATCAAAAGGGGTGTTTTTGGTGCAGATATGAAGGTTGATTTGCTCAATGACGGCCCTGTAACAATATTCATGGACTCAAAAAACAGAGAATAAGATGACAATAAAGGAAGCACAGGAGCGCGTCGACCAATGGATAAAGGAGTATGGCGTACGCTACTTCAACGAGATGACAAACATGGCAATCCTTACCGAGGAAGTTGGCGAGGTTGCACGCATCATGGCACGCAAGTACGGCGAACAGTCATTCAAGGAGGGCGAAGATAAAGAGCTCGGCGATGAGCTTGCCGATGTGCTGTGGGTGCTCATATGTATAGCTAACCAGACAGGTGTGGATCTTACCGAGGCACTGGAAAAAAACATCGGTAAAAAGACCAGAAGAGACAACAAAAGACATATTGACAATAAAAAACTGTACAACAAATGAGCGAGAATCATGATTGCGGGTGCGGACATCACCACGCCGAGGAGGAGAGCAAGTATGACTTTGTACTTGCCGAGTACAACTGCACACCGAATGAGGAAGAAGTTGCAGCTGCAGTAAAGAGAATCATTGAAGAGAAAGTTGAGCAGAACAACACTGTTGAGGTAAAGAAATTCCTCTTCAACTGCATCGACCTCACTACCCTCAAATGTACCGACAGCGAGGAGAGCGTGATGGCTTTCACAGAGAAGGTAAACCAGTTCGACGATAGCTACCCCGACCTCAAGAACGTGGCGGCTATATGTGTATATCCCAACTTCGCGAAGATTGTCAGCGACACATTGCAGGTTGAGGATGTTGAGATAGCCTGCGTTTCGGGCGGCTTCCCTTCGTCACAGACATTCCAGGAGATAAAGATTGCCGAGACAGCCATGGCAGTCCATGAAGGCGCCACAGAGATTGACATTGTGCTCAACGTGGGCAAGTTCCTTAGCGGGGACTATGAGGGCGTATGCGACGAGATTCAGGAGCTAAAGAGCGTATGCGGCGAGAGACACCTTAAGGTGATACTTGAGACAGGTGCACTCAAGAGTGCCGAGAATATCAAAAAAGCATCGATTCTATCGATGTATTCAGGTGCCGACTTCATAAAGACCTCAACAGGCAAGGAGTCACCGGCAGCTACACCCGGAGCCGCATACGTTATGTGCAGTGCCATTAAGGAGTACTACCAGAAGACCGGCATCAAAATCGGTTTTAAGCCCGCTGGAGGCATCAACACCGTGCACGATGCACTCGTGTACTACACGATAGTAAAAGAGCTCTTAGGAGAGGAATGGTTGAGCAATGAGCTGTTCCGTTTGGGTACAAGCCGTCTCGCAAACCTTTGCCTTAGCGAAATTTTAGGAAAAGAGACCAGATTCTTCTAAAAAGAGAGAATTACTGATACAAATAAAGCACCCGTTCGGGTGCTTTATTTGTATCAGTAATAGTCCTATTTTTCTCTTTGTATAACATAATCGAGATATGCAACCAAAGCATCGTATATGTCCTGCGGCATATCAGCAGGCAACTGCTCAAGAGCCATTGCACGATAACGTTCGATAGTCTCGTTTGCATAAGCGATACCGCCCTCCTCTACCGACAACCTGATAAGCGTCTCTATCTCGGCATCATCGAGGTATACCCCGCTTCTCAGTTTCTCTCTTACCGGTTCCAGAAGAGGATTGTTGCTCTCACGCAACACATAAAGTGCAGGAAGCGTTATCTTGCCCTCGCGCATATCACTGCCGGTGGGTTTACCGACATCAGCCTTTGAATAGTCGAAAATATCATCCTTCATCTGGAAACACATTCCTGCGTATTTACCGAACTTTTTCAGGCATTCAGCAGTTTCATCAGGGAAGCCCGCAAGCAGACATGCACAAGCCGCACTGCATACGAAGAAAGAAGCGGTCTTGCAGTAGATGACATTCATGTAGTTCTCCTCGCTGTAAGTACCCTCACTCTGCAACTGTATCTGCATGATCTCGCCACGTGCAAGGGCCTTGCCCAATATTGAAAGCTCCTGAACAATACGGTAATCACAGGTAACAGCTGCATTGTTAAGCGCCTGTGAAAAAAGATAGTCACCAGTGAGGACTGCAATATTATTTGTATATGCTACATTCAACGAGGGACGTCCACGACGCTTATCGCTCTCGTCCACAACGTCATCATGGAGAAGACTCGCCGTGTGCAATATCTCAAGCGCGGTAGCAGCTGCATAAATCTTTGTGTTAAGCTCACCTGCTATCTTGGCAATAAGCATCAGGAACATCGGACGCATCATCTTGCCACGCGAATCCACGACATGCTTCAAGGCATTGTCAAGAAGTGGATTGTCACTCTTGAACTGCGATGTGAAATACCTGGTAAAAGTCTCAAGCTCACTCGCAATGGGCTTTTTGATAATTGAAAGTCTATCCATTCCGCTACTCTGCTAAAATTTGTCTTCTAAAACGCAAAAGTAATAAAAAAGAAACGTATAGTGGCAAAATTTGTGTATTTTTACGTATTGTTAGAATTTTATGGTAATGGAGAAGCTGTTTTTACTTGATGCATACGCGCTGATATACAGAGCATATTACGCATTTATAAAGAACCCCAGGATAAACTCAAAGGGTTTCAATACATCGGCTATATTAGGTTTCGTAAACACCCTGGAGGATGTTCTCAAAAAAGAGAACCCCACACACATAGGAATTGCATTCGACCCCAAGGGGCCTACTTTCCGTCACGAAGCATACGAACAGTACAAGGCACAACGTGAGGAGACACCAGAGGTCATAAGGGAGTCGGTACCTGTGATAAAAGAGTTCATAAAGGCCTATAATATCCCCATTTTCGAGGTTTCGGGCTATGAGGCTGATGATGTCATAGGTACATTGGCAAAACAGGCGGAGAAAAGGGGAATTATTACATATATGATGACCCCCGACAAGGACTATGGCCAGCTCGTGTCAGAGACCACTTTCATCTACAGACCCAAGTACGGCGACAAGGAGTTCGAGGTAATGGGCATTGAGAGGGTAAAGGAAAAGTTCGGAGTAGAGACCACCGCCCAGGTCATTGACCTTTTGGGACTGATGGGTGACTCGAGCGACAACATCCCGGGATGCCCCGCTGTCGGAGAGAAGACTGCACAAAAACTGATTGCGCAGTTCGGCAGTATCGAAGGTCTTCTTGAAAGAACATCCGAACTCAAAGGAGCACTCAAGACAAAAGTAGAGGAGAACAAGGAGAAGATTCTTTTCAGCAAATTCCTTGCGACTATCAAGACCGATGTTCCGGTTGAGCTCGACATGGAGTTGTTGAAAAGAGAAGCACCCGACGAAGAGAAACTCACTACCCTACTCGACTTTTACGAGTTGCGCGCACTCAAGGAGAGAGTGAAGAAGACAAATCTTGCTCCTTCACTTTTTGATGAGACACCTGAGGTTGCAACGACACATTCGTCCGGCAACAAGAAAAAAGAGCCGGATAACACTCCAATTCAAGGCTCTCTCTTTGATTTTTTCCCGACCGATTATCAGGACGGTGAAAAAAAATCGAGCCATTTGACGTTAAAAGAGGTGGAACACACATATAAACTCCTTGAAACAGAGGAAGATATCACCTCTTTTGTGCTTGCCGCAAAAAATCGACAAACTGTGTGTTTTGACACGGAAACCACAAGTACCAACGCTCTTGATGCCGAATTGGTGGGTATCAGCTTCGCTTTTGAGGAAAATGAAGCATTTTACATCCCGATGCCGGCCGACCGCAAGGAAACAGATAAAAGAGTTGCCCTGTTGAGAGAGATTCTCGAAAATGAGGAGAGCGAGAAGGTGGGACAGAATATAAAATACGATATTACCGTATTAGCCAACTATGGCATCGAGGTCAAAGGCAAACTTTTCGATACCATGATTGCGCATTATGTGCTGCAACCCGAGCTTTATCACGGCATGGACTACTTAGCCGAAATTTACCTGAATTACGATACAATAAAAATTGAGGAGCTCATTGGCGAGAAAGGCAGGAACCAGAAGAACATGCGCGATGTTCCCCCCACCCTTGTATGCGACTACGCCTGCGAAGATGCCGATGTCACACTCAAGCTGAAGAACATTCTGCAAGAGGAGCTCAAGAAAGAGGGGATAGAAGAACTTTTCTACAACATCGAGATGCCGCTGGTTCCCGTACTTGCTTACATGGAGCGTAACGGCGCGCGCATTGACACAGCAGCGCTGAAGGAGACATCGAACCTGTTCGGCAAGCGCCTGGCAGAGATTGAAGAGCAGATATATTCACTCGCCGGTGAACCTTTTAATATCGCATCGCCCAAACAGGTGGGAGATATCCTGTTCGGGAAACTGAAGATTGTAGAGAAACCCAAGAAGACAAAGACAGGACAGTTCGTTACATCGGAGGATGTTCTTGCACAGCTGCAGAACCGCCACCCTATCGTTAAAAATATTTTACAATATCGCGGACTTAAGAAGCTACTGAGCACATACGTTGACGCGCTGCCCGAACTTGTAAATCCAAGGACCGGTAAGATACATACATCTTACAACCAGACCGTGACCGCCACAGGCCGATTGAGTTCAAGCAATCCCAACCTGCAGAATATACCGATACGTGACGAGGACGGCAAAGAGGTGCGCAAGGCATTTGTCCCAGACGACGGTTGTCTGTTCCTGTCAGTGGACTATTCGCAGATAGAATTGCGCATTATGGCACATCTGAGCGGGGACAAGAACATGATTGAGGATTTCCGCAGCGGATATGACATTCATGCAGCCACCGCCGCAAAAGTTTACAAGAAGCCTATTGAAGAGGTAACAAAAGATGAACGTCGCAAAGCAAAGGTAGCCAATTTCGGCATCATATATGGTATATCCGTTTTTGGCCTTGCCGAGAGGATGAATGTAGACCGCCGCGAGGCAAAAGAGCTCATCGAAAACTATTTTGCAACATACAGCGGAGTACAGGAATATATTGAAAAATGTAAACAAGAGGCAAAGGCAAACGGATACGTGGAGACCATATTCCACCGCAAGCGTTACCTGCCTGATATAAACTCGCACAACGCAGTGGTACGCGGCTATGCCGAGCGGAATGCTGTAAACGCCCCAATACAGGGCAGCGCCGCAGACATCATCAAGGTGGCAATGGTAAATATCTACCGTCGCATGAAACAGGAGAATATGCGTTCTACAATGATTCTTCAGGTACACGACGAATTGAACTTCAATATAGTACCCGACGAAAAGGATAGAATGCTGTCAATGGTTGTGGAGGAAATGCAGAACGCATTCGCAATGAGCGTACCGCTCATTGCCGACCACGGCTGGGGCAACAACTGGCTCGAGGCACATTGATGAGACACACTGATACTCTCAAAATGGTGACAGAAACAAGTTTACATTTCGCAGTACGGAATTTATTCACTATCTTCGCGCCGAAAAATTAAAGAATAATTAAAATTAAAGTATTATATGGCTTTGAAAGCAGGTATCGTTGGCTTGCCCAACGTAGGAAAATCGACACTTTTCAACTGTCTGTCAAGTGCAAAGGCACAGGCAGCAAACTTCCCCTTTTGCACAATCGACGCGCAGTTGGGACAGATAACCGTACCCGACGAGCGACTCAACAAGCTAGCCGAACTGGTACACCCGGGACGCATTGTCCCCGCAACTTGTGATATTGTGGACATTGCAGGACTTGTAAAGGGAGCAAGCAAGGGCGAGGGCCTCGGCAACCAGTTCCTTGGAAACATACGTGAGACCGATGCAATCATACATGTTCTGCGTTGCTTCGACAACGACAACATTGTACACGTCGACGGCTCAGTGAACCCTGTCCGCGACAAGGAAATCATAGACCTTGAGTTGCAGTTCAAGGACCTTGAGACTATTGAAAACCGCATCAAGCGCGTCGAAAAACAGGCACGCGTGGGCGGTGACAAGCAGGCAAAGCTCGAGTATGACGTGCTCATGCAGTACAAAGAGGCCCTTGAAGCCGGAAAATCGGCCCGTACAGTGGTTTTTGAAACCGAGGACGAGCAACAGATTGCAAAGAACCTTTTTCTGCTCACATCAAAGCCTGTGCTTTATGTGTGCAACGTCGATGACACATCGGCTGCAAGCGGCAACAAGTATGTAGAGGCTGTACGAGAGGCTATCAAAGATGAGAATGCACAGCTGCTGATTATATCGGCACAGACAGAGGCCGACATTGCCGAGCTCGAGAGCTACGAGGAGAAGCAGATGTTCCTTGAGGATATGGGCCTGAAGGAGTCGGGATGCGACCGCCTCATCAAGGCTATTTACACCCTGCTCAACCTGCAGACATTCATCACAGCAGGCGAGATGGAGGTAAAGGCATGGACATTCCGCAAGGGTTGGAAAGCCCCACAGTGTGCCGGCGTCATCCACACCGATTTTGAGAAGGGCTTCATCCGCGCCGAGGTTATAAAGTATGACGACTACATCGCATACGGCTCTGAGGCTGCCGTAAAGGAGGCCGGCAAGATGGGTGTCGAGGGTAAGGAATATGTTGTTCAGGACGGTGATATAATGCACTTCCGCTTTAACGTATAACAGCCATGAACCCTTTGCACAGCGCAATCGTCTGGGACCCCTCGATAAGCCCGTTCTCTATACTCGGTTTTGAGGTACGTTACTATGCCCTCTGCTGGATGATAGGACTCCTTGCAGCATACTTTGTTGTAAGCAAGGTATACAAGAACGGCGGTATCAAAGAAGAGCTTTTTGACCCGCTTTTCTTCTACTGTTTCTTTGGAATACTCATAGGTGCCCGCCTGGGACACTGTCTTTTCTACGAGCCCGAATATTACCTCAGCCACCCGCTGGAGATGATTCTACCCATAAAGGAGATAAACGGCTCATGGAAGTTCATTGGATATTCAGGACTTGCCAGCCACGGTGGAGTGATAGGAGTGGTAACAGGACTGCTGCTATATATTCGCAAGACAAAACTCCCGTTCATGTGGGTTCTTGACAGCCTTGGTATAGCAGCACCGATATTCTCTGCCATGGTACGCCTTGGAAACCTCATGAACAGCGAGATAATAGGCTTGCCTACAGAGATGCCATGGGGCTTTGTATTCGTGAAGACAGGCATTACCGATCCTTGCCACCCTGCACAGCTCTATGAATCGCTTGCCTATTTTGCAGTATTCATTGCCATAATAATACTGTACCGTAAGCACAAGGAGAAGGTAGGTACGGGACTTTATGCAGGTTTCACCCTGTTTACGATCTTCACATTCCGTTTCTTTGTGGAGTACATCAAGGACAACCAGGTTGCATTCGAGGATGGAATGCTACTGAATATGGGACAGATCCTCAGCATACCTTTGGTGATTGCAGGAGGATATCTCATCTACAGAAGTACAAGAAACAAAGCCTGAAAGGACTACTACATTGGCAAATAAGAAAAAGACTCCCACGGGAGTCTTTTTCTTATTTGGTAACGGTTGCTTCCAGCCTCTCCTTCTCACTCATGGCAGCAAGCCTCATCACCTCGGTGATATCAAGTTTCAAGGCATCTGCGAGGCGTTTTCCGTACTCCTCATCAGCCAGATAGCAATGTGCAGCATGGCGGTATTTGATGTTGTCTGTGACAGGCATCATGTCTTCAACCGTATTTGCTATAAGCAATGCGCGCTTCTCCTCGGTCATGAGCCTGTAGAGATTGCCTGGCTGATAGAAACAGTCATCGGTTCGGTCTTCATAAGGGTTATAACGCATCGATTCGCCGGCCACGGCCGAGTGGATGTAATTTGCTTGGGTGACACCCCACTCCCCTATGCTGTTGGGAGAATAGCCTTTTGTAGAACCGTTGTTGCCGTCAACACGCATCAGACCGTCACGGTGGAAGCTATGCACAGGACAATGCGCACGGTTTACGGGTATCTGGTCGTGGTTAACCCCCAGACGGTAACGCTGTGCATCGCCATAGGAAAACAGACGCCCTTGCAGCAGTTTATCGGGTGAAAGGCCTATTCCCGGAACTACATGTGCAGGGTTGAATGCAGCCTGCTCAACATCGGCAAAATAGTTCTGCGGATTTCGGTTAAGCTCCAATATACCCACCTCGATAAGCGGAAAATCCTTGTGGCTCCACACCTTTGTCACATCAAAAGGATTCTCGCGGTAATGCGCTGCCTGTTCCTGAGTCATAATCTGGAAATAGAGTTTCCAACGCGGGAAATCACCCTTCTCTATTGCTGTAAAAAGGTCGCGTCCGTGGCTCTCACGGTCTTTTGCTATGAGCGCTGCAGCCTCGGCATTGCTCAGGTTCTTTATCCCCTGTTGGGTGCGGAAGTGGAACTTTACCCAAAAACGTTCACCTTTTGCATTCACAAGGCCGAAAGTGTGCGAACCAAAGCCGTGCATATGCCTGTACGAAGCAGGAATACCACGGTCGGACATTACGATTGTAACCTGATGCAGCGCCTCGGGCAGCATAGTCCAGAAATCCCAGTTGCTCTGCGGTGAACGCAGGTTCGTCTGCGGGTCACGCTTTATGGCGTGGTTAAGGTCGGGGAACTGCAGAGGGTCACGCAGGAAGAATACAGGAGTATTGTTGCCCACAAGGTCCCAGTTACCCTCATCGGTGTAGAATTTAACTGCAAAGCCGCGGATATCACGCTCGGCATCAGCAGCTCCACGCTCGCCTGCTACAGTGGAGAAACGCACAAAGACATCAGTTACTTTGCCTATTTTTGAAAACAACGAAGCACAAGTGTAGTGCGTGACATCGTGCGTGACAGTGAACGTACCGAAAGCACCGCTACCTTTTGCATGCATACGACGCTCGGGAATGACCTCACGGTCGAAATGAGCCAGTTTCTCAAGCAGCCAGTTATCCTCTACCAGCAACGGCCCGCGCTCGCCGGCAGTAAGCGAATTGGTGTTGTCAGTGACCGGAGCACCGACCTCATTTGTCAGGAATTTCTTGTCCATAAGAAAAGGGTGTTAAGCATTCAAATGAATTCTCAACACCCTTGTAATACAATTTGTTCAAGGCCTACGCAGCAGTTTGCTTTTTGGTTATTTCCCTTTTACAATGCGCTTGATGTCGTTGAGTTTATTGAGTGCCTCAAGCGGAGTAAGATTATTCACATCAATGCCGAGAATCTCGTCACGTACCTGTGAGAGTACAGGGTCATCGAGCTGGAAGAAGTTGAGCTGAAGCCCCTCACGGCTGTCGGCAATCTCGGCTGTCGGAGCGCTTTTGAGCTCACCGCGGTTGTTGCCTGCCTCAAGTTTTTTAAGTATCTGCTCGGAGCGTTTTACTATACTCTTGGGCATGCCGGCAAGCTTGGCCACATGAATACCGAAAGAGTGCTCGCTGCCGCCCGGCATGAGCTTGCGCAGGAAAATGACCTTGCCGTCAATCTCCTTTACCGACACATTGAAGTTCTTGATACGAGTGAAGCTCTTCTCCATCTCGTTGAGCTCGTGGTAATGCGTTGCGAAAAGAGTGCGTGCCCTACCCTTCGAGAACTCATGGATATACTCTACAATGGCCCAGGCTATTGACATACCGTCATATGTAGATGTACCGCGACCGAGCTCGTCAAAGAGCACAAGGCTCTTTTCGGACAGGTTGTTGAGGATATTTGCAGCCTCTGTCATCTCTACCATGAATGTAGACTCGCCTGCCGAGATATTATCGCTTGCTCCCACACGTGTGAATATCTTGTCCACAAGGCCTATATGCGCACTGTCGGCAGGCACAAAACATCCTATCTGCGCAAGCAGTGTGATGAGCGCTGTCTGTCGCAGAAGAGCCGACTTACCAGCCATATTAGGACCGGTAACGATTATTATCTGCTGCTTTTCGCTGTCAAGATAAAGGTCATTGGGGATATAATTCTCGCCCACAGCCAACTGACGCTCGATAACAGGGTGACGGCCTTGCTTAATATCGAGTATATCATCCTCGCTCACAACAGGACGGATATATTTATATGCACGTGACACGTTGGCGAATGATAGTAGCACATCAAGCCTTGCAAGATGCGATGCATCCACCTGGATAGAAGGGATATATGATGCCACATCGGCTACAAGAGAGTTGAATATCTGTGACTCAAGAGCAAGGATCTTCTCCTCGGCACCTAAGATTTTCTCTTCATACTCCTTGAGCTCCTGTGTTATGTAACGCTCGGCGTTCACAAGTGTCTGCTTGCGGATCCACTCTGCAGGCACATTCTCCTTGTAGGTGTTACGCACCTCGATGTAGTAGCCGAACACGTTGTTGAAAGATATCTTTAGGCTCGGGATACCCGTGCGTTCACTCTCGCGCTGCTGCAGCTGCATCAGGTAATCCTTACCGTGGTATGCAATGGCACGCAGCTCATCGAGCTGTTCATTTACACCGTCGGCCACTACCCCGCCCTTGTTCAGCAGCAAAGGTGGCTCGGGTACAATCTCATTGGCTATCCTGTCACGTATATCGGCACAACAGTCAAGCTGTGCGCCTATCTGCTTGAGCACCTCGTTGTCCGAAGCCTCACAAGCCTGTTTTATGGGCTCGACAGCCTGCAGCGCAAGCTTCAGCTGAACAAGCTCACGCGGAGAGACACGCCCTGCCGCAACCTTTGCTATTATACGTTCAAGGTCACCTATCAGTTGCAGGTTCTCCTCGACAAGCTCACGGAACAGTGGCTCGCGGAAATAGTATTCCACTATATCCAGACGCTCGTCAATGGGCTTCTTGTCCTTGAGCGGGAATACCATCCAGCGCTTCAACAGACGCGCTCCCATAGCCGTGAGTGTGCGGTCCACCACCGACAGCAACGACGAACCGCCGTCGTGCATGCTACCCAAAAGCTCGAGACTGCGGATAGTGAACTTATCAAGACGCACATAACGCTCCTCTTCAATACGTGAGATGTTGCGGATATGAGATATCTGCGTATGCAATGTAACACCCAGATAGTGCAGAACGGCACCGGCCGCCACCACTCCGCTTCGCAGATGCGAGATACCGAAACCCTTAAGGTTCTTTGTCTCGAAATGTTTTGTCAGCTTCTCGTTCGCGAACTCCTCGGTAAAGGCCCAGTCATCGAGCTCGAATGTGAGATATTTGCTGCCGAAACAATCCTCGAAACGGCTCTTGAAGCCACGCTCATAGAGCACCTCCTTTGGACGGAAATTGATTAGCAGCTTCTCGATGTAGTCGAAAGTACCCTCGGCAACAAGGAACTCTCCTGTTGATATATCAAGAAAAGAGACGCCGCACATGGGCTTGCCGAAGTGCACCGCTGCAAGGAAGTTATTCTCTTTATAATCAAGTACATTATCGTTGATTGAGACACCCGGGGTGACAAGTTCGGTGATACCTCGCTTCACAAGTTTCTTTGTCATCTTGGGGTCCTCAAGCTGGTCGCAGATAGCCACGCGCTTGCCTGCCCTCACAAGTTTGGGCAGATAGTTGTCGAGAGCATGAAAAGGAAAACCAGCCATTTCGATGGCTTTTGAAGAGTCACTTTTCCCATTGGAGCGCTTGGTAAGTGTGATACCGAGTATCTCTGATGCTACTATAGCGTCGGAACAGTATGTCTCATAGAAGTCTCCGCAACGGAACAGAAGGACCGCATCGGGGTGCTTCGCTTTGAGGTCATAGAACTGACGCATCATCGGGGTAACGGCTGTATCTTTTTCGGCCATATATTCAAGTAATTTTTATTCGGGAATAATTATGCGAAGATAGCGATTTTTATCCGATTTGAGAGCACAAGAAGCAAAAAAGAACTTTTGGCATCAAATTCATACGATAAAAAGGAAAATCATCCGAATTTTATATATTTTTGCAAGATATTGCATCTACTATGTAGATGATGGAATAATGTCGAAAATAAACCACAGATAGACCAAAGTCATTAACATATAACAAAATTAAGTTTTGTCATTCCGACAGAGCAAAGCGACGAGGAATCTTAAACGTTAATGGAGATTTCTCACATCCGTTCGAAATGACAATGCATATTGATTGAATTACAGAATTATAATTGCTAATCCGGAAATAAAAAACAAAAGAATATATGGCATACAATTTTAACGAGATTGAACAGAAGTGGCAGAAGCGATGGAAAGAGAACAAGACCTATCGCGTAGTTGAGAATGACGATAAGAAGAAATTCTATGTGCTTAACATGTTCCCTTACCCATCGGGAGCAGGATTGCACGTAGGACACCCGCTGGGTTACATTGCATCGGATATATTCGCACGTTTCAAGCGCCTTCAGGGCTTCAACGTTCTGAACCCCATGGGTTACGATGCATACGGACTCCCTGCAGAACAGTATGCCATACAGACAGGACAGCACCCTGCAATCACCACAGAACAGAACATCAACCGCTACCGTGAACAGCTCGACAAGATAGGTTTCTGTTTCGATTGGGACCGCGAGATAAGGACTTGCGACGCAAACTACTACCACTGGACACAATGGACATTCATCAAGATGTTCAACAGCTACTACGACAACGATGCAAAGTGCGCAAAGCCCATTGCCGAGCTTATCGATAAGTTGGCTAAAGAGGGTAGTGCAGGCATCAATGCCGCTTGTACCGAGGAGGTTGATGTTACAGCCCAGGAGTGGAACAGCATGGACGAGAAAGCACAGCAGGAGCTGCTTATGAACTGGCGCATAGCGTTCCTTAACGAGACAATGGTGAACTGGTGCCCTGCATTGGGTACAGTGCTCGCCAATGACGAGGTTGTCGATGGTGTGTCGGAGCGCGGAGGCCACCCTGTAGTACAGAAGAAGATGAAGCAGTGGTGCCTGAGAGTATCGGCATACTCACAGCGACTGCTCGACGGTCTTGAGAGAATAGACTGGACAGAGTCACTCAAGGAGACACAGCGCAACTGGATTGGTCGCAGCGAAGGAACAGAGATGCAGTTCCGCGTAAAGGATAGCGACGTGCAGTTCACAATCTTCACCACACGTGCCGATACAATCTTCGGTGTCACATTCATGGTTCTTGCCCCCGAGAGCGAGCTTGTTGCACAGCTCACAACAGAGGAGCAGAAAGAGGCTGTCGAGGCTTATCTTGACCGCACAAAGAAGCGTACAGAGCGTGAGCGCATGATTGACCGCAACGTAACAGGTGTGTTCACCGGTTCATATGCAATCAACCCCATTACAGGTGAGGAAATCCCTGTTTGGGTAAGTGACTATGTGCTTTCGGGTTACGGAACAGGCGCCATTATGGCCGTTCCTGCACACGACAGCCGCGACTACGCTTTCGCAAAGCACTTCGGCATTGAGATACGTCCACTCATCGAGGGTTGCGACGTCAGCGAGGAGAGCTTCGACGCAAAGGAGGGTATAATGACCAACTCACCTACAGCAGCATTCAGCGACTGCAAGCTCAACCTCAACGGACTCACAGTGAAGGAGGCCATTGCAAAGACAAAGCAGTTCGTTACCGAGACAAAACTCGGCCGTGTAAAGGTAAACTACCGTCTGCGCGATGCAATATTCAGCCGCCAGCGCTACTGGGGCGAGCCGTTCCCCATCTACTACAAGAACGGTGTGCCTTACCCGATACCCGAGGAGTACCTTCCGCTTGAACTGCCCGAGGTAGAGAAGTTCCTCCCTACAGAAAGCGGCGAGCCCCCGTTGGGCCACGCAAAGATGTGGGCTTGGGACACAGCAAACAACTGCATCACAAGCAAGGATAATATAGACAACAGCACAGTATTCCCTCTCGAACTCAATACAATGCCCGGTTTTGCAGGTTCAAGCGCATACTACCTGCGTTACATGGACCCACGCAACGGAAACGCACTTGTGGGCAAGGAGGCCAACAATTACTGGCAGAATGTAGACCTGTATGTAGGCGGCAAGGAGCATGCCACAGGACACCTCATCTATTCACGTTTCTGGAACATGTTCCTGTTCGACACAGGCCTGAGCGTGAAGGAAGAGCCGTTCCAGAAGCTAATCAACCAGGGTATGATTCAGGGACGAAGCAACTTCGTATACCGCATAAAGGACACAAATACATTCGTGTCGCTCAACCTTGCAAAGCAGTACGATGTGACACCGCTACATGTTGACGTGAATATTGTATCGAACGACATCCTTGACATTGACGCGTTCCGTGCTTGGCGCCCCGAGTATGCCGATGCAGAGTTTATCCTTGAGGACGGCAAGTACATCTGCGGTTGGGCAGTAGAGAAGATGAGCAAGTCAATGTTCAACGTTGTGAACCCCGATGTGATTGTAGAGAAGTACGGTGCCGACACACTGCGTATGTACGAGATGTTCCTTGGCCCAATCGAGCAGTCAAAGCCTTGGGACACAAACGGTATCGACGGCTGTCACCGCTTCCTGCGCAAGCTTTGGGGTATGTTCTTCGACAAGAATGACAGCTGCATCCTCACCGACGGAGAGCCCACAAAGGAGGAACTCAAGTCACTGCACAAGCTCATCAAGAAGACTACAGAAGATATCCCTGCGTTCTCATACAACACCACAGTGAGTGCCTTCATGATTTGCCTCAACGAGCTCACAGCGCTCAAGTGCAACAAGAGGGCAATCCTTGAGAAGGTTGTTGTTGTGCTGTCACCGTTTGCACCTCACATCTGCGAGGAGTTGTGGGAAATCATGGGACACGATACCACAATCTGCGATGCCGAGTGGCCTGCATACAACGAGGAGTACCTCAAGGAAGATACAATCAAATACACAATCTCTTTCAACGGCAAGGCACGCTTTACAATGGATTTTGCAGCCGATGCTACAAACGCCGACATCGAGGCAGCAGTACTCGCCAACGAGAACAGCATGAAGTATATCGACGGCAAGCCAATCAAGAAAGTCATCATTGTTCCAAAGAAGATTGTTAATATAGTTATCTGATAACGAAAACGAAAGACAAACTATAAACGGTTTTAAAACTTTAAAACTATGGCTAAACGATTCATCCCGCGTCCTTCAATTTTGAGTGAGATAAAGAACTATTTCATGATCACTCTCGGACTTGCATTTTATGCCTTTGCATGGAACTTTTTTATGGAGCCTTACACCTTTGTAACGGGAGGTGTAACCGGTGTCTGTGCTATTATACAGTACACTACCGGGGTACCTATCCAGTACTCTTACTTCCTCATAAACATGGTGCTGATAATAATTGCAATATGGCAGCTTGGACTCAAGTTCTGTATAAAGACAATATATGCTATCATAACCCTGACGCTGTTCCTTCAGCTTTTCCAGATGGTATTTGACGTATATCCCAATGCATCGGAGATTATCGGACCGGACAAACAGCTTGAATCGTGTATAGTAGGTTCAATATTCACCGGACTGGGTTTGGCGTTCTGTTTCTTGAGCAATGGCAGTTCCGGCGGTGTAGATATCATTGCCGCAATTGTGAACAAGTACAAGGATGTAAGTTTCGGCCGTGCCATGCTCTATGTGGACGCATGTATAGTAATAAGCAGTTTCTTCATAATCCCAACAAACGACACGGCACTGAGCCTCCAGAAGGTATTCTATGGATTCATTAACCTTGTGATAGTGAATGTGTCTTTGGACTACATGGTGAACAGCAACCGTCAGGCAGTGCAGTTCTTCATCTTTTCGAGCAAGTACGATGAGATTGCATACTATATAACACGTCATCTTAAACGTGGTGTCACACTTCTTGACTCCATAGGATACTATTCAGGCAAGGAGAGCAAGGTTGTTACAACCATCGCACGCGCCAACCAGGCGAACCAGCTGCTGAGCGCGATAAAGCAGATTGACCCCAATGCACTCGTGTCACAGTCAAAAGTAATGGCCGTATATGGATTGGGCTTCGACAAGATAAAAGCCAAGGCAAAGAAGGTCAAGTTCGATGCAAATGAACCAAAGGAACTTGTAAAAACAGAAGAGAAACAATGAAACTTGTATTCGCAACAAACAACAGACATAAGCTCGACGAGGTAAGGGCCATTGTCGGCGATAGGGTAGAGGTACTCTCCCTGAACGACATCGGTTGCCACGACGATATACCCGAGACTGCCGACACCCTACAGGGTAACGCTCTCATCAAGGCACGATACATACACGAGAAGTTCGGTGTAGACTGTTTTGCCGATGACACCGGCCTTGAGGTCGAGGCTCTTGACGGCGCACCGGGAGTATACTCGGCACGTTATGCCGGTGAGGAGTGCGACTCCGAGGCCAACATGAAGAAGCTATTACAAAATTTAACAGGAAAAAGTAACCGCAACGCACAATTTCGCACAGTTATCGCGTTAATTATTAAGGGCGAGGAAAAACTCTTCAACGGTATTGTAAAAGGAACAATCACCGAAGAGAAGAGGGGAGACTCCGGGTTCGGATACGACCCCGTGTTTGTTCCCGAAGGTTTTTCCGAGAGTTTTGCACAGATGAGCGGGGATATGAAGAACAGCATCAGCCACCGCTACCGCGCAACCCGGGAACTTAGTAATTACCTGAAAGAGAACTATGATTAAACGTTTTATTGCACTTTTTTCTATACTGATTGCCTTAACAGCCAGTGCCGGAACAGGGGATTGGGTATTATACCCATCGTACCACAACGCAACATACTGCCAGAAGGCAGGTGACAGGATATATATCCTTGCAGCGGGAGCGCTATTCTCATATAATACAAGCGATGACGAGGTACGCACATACGACAAGATAAATACCCTTAGCGACATTGACATAACTCACATAGCATACTGCAAGGATATAAAGGCACTTGTCATAGTATACAGCAATGCCAACATCGACATACTTTATGATGACGATGAGGTATACAACATTTCGGATTTCAAGAACAAGTCACTCCCGAGCAAGAAAATCAACGGCATAAACATACAGGGAACGACAGCCTACCTGTCGACATCATTCGGAATAGTGGAATTAGACCTTGAGGAGTATGAGTTCACCGACACATACAACACAGGCCTCAACACCTATTGCACCTACCTTTTCAAGGACAAGCTCTTTTGCGGAACAGAGACAGGAATGTTCTGCTGCGACATAAACAAGAACCTGCTCGACAAAAACAACTGGGTAAAGAAGAACGACCACTTTACAAAAGCAATATGCGAACTTGACGGTATGCTCTACTGCCACCTATACGAATATGGAATATACAGCTACAATGCCGACACCAACATTCTCAAGGACCTTATCTACAACCACGGTGAGAAGTACAATGCCATGTACAGCACCGGTAGTGAGATCATAGCATCGGCAAAGAAGAAGACAACCGTCATAACAGGACCGCAGAATATCGCAACATACAAGAATACAGGCAGTAACTTCATTATAAAGGACGGAAACAGTTTCTGGGACTGCAAGGGATACAAGGGAATTGTCAAGTGCGACATAAAGGACAACAACATTGTTGAAGTTTCGACACCCGTTGTACCCAATTGTCCCATAAGAAACTACTGTGAGTTCATGCAGTTTACAAGTGATGACAAGTTACTTGTAGCCGGCGGAAACCTCAATTTCTTCGACATCACATTCTACGACGGTACACTGATGGAGTACGACTACCTTGATGACAAGTGGACCAACCTCCCCGAAGATACCATAAAGCAGGTTACCGGGATTCCTTATCTGAACTTGTGTTCCATTGACGAGGACCCTACAGAACCCGGACACTATTTTGCAGGCTCGTTCGGATACGGACTATATGAGTTCCGCGACGGAAAGTTTGTAAAACACTACAATCTGGACAACAGCCCATTGGAGAGTGTATTGCCCACATCGTACGAAGCCTACAGGTTTGTACGCATAACATCAGTTAAGTTCGACAACGAAGGTAACCTGTGGTGTATAAACACTGGAGTAAAGAACATTATCAAGATATTGAAGAAAGACGGCACATGGACAGAACTTTACTACAAGGCCGTGGATAAACTGCCTACAATTGTAGACCCATTCATTGATTCGAGGGGCTGGCTATGGCTCACATCGTTGCAGGATGAGACAGGAGTGTTCTGTGCCAAGATGAACGGTACACCCTTTGATACCAGCGACGACGAGTCCAAGATATGGCTCAACAAGTTCACCAACCAGGACGGCATAAGCTATGACGTATACCAGGTATATGCAGTGGTGGAGGATATGAACGGCGAGATATGGGTGGGCACAAACACAGGACTCTTCGTTATCGACAACCCAAAGACATTCTTCGACAAAGGCATCTTCAAGCAGATTAAAGTACCCCGTAACGACGGTACAGGCCTTGCCGACTACCTGCTGAGCGGAACATACATAAAGGCAATGAAGGTAGACGGCGCCAACCGCAAGTGGGTTGGAACAAACGATAACGGCATATACCTGATAAGTGCTGACGGAAAGGAGACAATACATCACTTTACCACAGAGAACTCACCGCTGCCGTCTAACAACATCGTGAGCATAGCAATCAACGGCAAGAGCGGCGAAGTGTTCATAGGCACCGACAAGGGAATGGCAAGCTTCATGAGCGACGCCACACGCCCGCAGGAGACACTTGACGAGAAAAACATATACGCCTATCCCAACCCCGTGAGAGCCAATTACAGCGGAAATATATCCATCGTCGGACTCACCCATGACTGTAACGTAAAAATCGTCGATGCGGCCGGATTATTAATCAACGAGGGCCAATCAAACGGCGGACAGTACAACTGGAACGGACGCAACCAACAAGGAGAAAAGGTAGCAAGCGGAGTATATTACGTTCTGACATACGACAGCAATGGCGACGAAGGAGTAGCTACAAAGATACTTGTTACAAGATAAAAGTACTTGGAGTATTTATTCCGTTGTAGAGAATAATGAACATTTCCAATAAAGAAATAAAATTACTCCCGTCAATATGACGGGAGTAATTTTTATGGCAATAATATAGAAGTTGTCCATTGATACAAATATCTACTGCGATGATGTCATCCCGACAGAGCGCAGCGACGAGGGATCTCAAAAATATCGCGAAATAAGAGATTCTTCACATTCGTTCA
>CALCEC010000072.1 GCA_937900095.1 uncultured Bacteroidales bacterium
ATCGCAAACATAAACAAAGAGGCCGACCAAAAATTACTTTTTAGTCAGCCTCTTTTTTATGTAAGCTATTTCGTTGTAACAATGCGCAAGCCGTTAAATCGACTTCGTTTAGCGGGGTCCTCGCTGTTGCGACGATACACCCGGCACGATGTGTCGTTAAAGGCCCAGTTGCCACCGCGTAGCACGCGCTTTGTCCCCTTTTTAGGTCCTTGAGGGTTGGTTTGATGTTCGGGAGAATAGTCGGCTTGCCAAAAGTCGCTACACCATTCTTGTACATTGCCACTCATGTCGTATATACCCAACTCATTGGGCATCTTCTCACCCACAGGAGCAGTTTTTCCATGGCTGTTTGAGCCATAGCATGCCACCTCCTCGACGTTGTTGCTACCACTGTACAAGTAGCCACACGACTTGTTGCCACCACGAGCGGCAAACTCCCATTCGGCCTCGGTGGGTAAGCGATATTCTATACCGGTAAGCTTGGAATACTCCTTACAGAAAAGTACAGCATCTTGCCACGAAATATTCTCAACAGGATAGTCGTCGGAGTTTTCTTGGTAGTAAGAGGGATTTTTACCCATTACAGCTCTCCACTGCGCCTGAGTGATAGGGAACTTGCCTATCTTGTAAGACGAGAGAGTAACTTGGTGTACAGGAAGCTCCTGCATACTCGCTTCATCGTGCGGATTAGGATTACCCATATTGAATGTGCCACCCTCAACCTCTATCATAGGTATAAGATCGCGCCATCTTTGTTGCTCATCGCTTATTAATACATCTCCGTTCATATATTGTGATTTTTATGGTATACATGTTCTTTATGGCAAATATAAAGATTTTCGTTCAAACGAAGTGTATTGTTTGTAGGAAATGTGAAAAATTACAAGCGTATACCTGTCATTACCGACTTTACGGACGAGAATGGTAAGGATTGTATGCGGGATATGATACACTCCAACTATAACCGCATTAAGGAAGAGGTGCAACAGATAGTCAAAGACGAGCTGGCACGAATAGCCAACGATGAGAATTTGAGCCATCTGTTACAAAAGAAGTAAAAAATATCGGGAGAGTCACAATGATTCTCCCAACGATTCATTTGTTATATTAAATGTAGACTTTCTGATAAACAAACAAAAACACTGTTAAAAACAAAGATTTTATCAATTCTATTATATGTTTATTTCGTTCTCTCAAAATAAAAGAGTAAATTTGCGTTTTAAAAAGTATGCTTGAAGCAAACTATCTCATTTAACAATGAAAACAAAGGCGATTAATAACATACAATCAGCTCAAATTCTGATAAACCAGAAACAATATACATCAAGTGTGCATTGTTCATACTATGCCGTTTTTCAGTATATGAAGTATATGCTTGCCAATACTAATAAAAATCCTATTACATTGGCAACTCAAGACTCTCAAAAAGGAGATTCGTCACACGAATATATCCTTACAGAAATAAGGAATAGAATTAATGCGAAGCCTCAAGTTGTTCGCACATTCACAGATACCGTAAGGCATTTAAAGAATGAGCGGATTGAAGCGGACTATCATCAAAAAGAATTTAATGATATTGAAAGTATCACTTGTAAGGATCGTGCAGAAGGATTAATAACAAACCTTAAAACATTTTTCGGTAATATATGATTAAAGATGATATTGAAAAGCAGTTACGTACTTGGTTTTCTCTGATAACCAAGAAATACACTTGGCTCCGTATCAAGTTCGAATTCAACGAGAGACGTGGTGTGTATATGGTGTCCTTTTCACCCATAAGTCATATTGAACATTCTGATGAATTCAATATTGATGCAATGCGATTTGCCGATGAAATGAATGCCACTTATGGCAATGAAGCACCTCTATTTACTGACGAGGAAAACCTTTTCACACTCTCTTCTAACGCAGAGGTTGTAGAAACTCGTTCATTCATTTCTGTAGGTTGTTCACAACCTTATTCTACAAGAATATCAGTTCAACCACATAGAAATATTGGAACATGGTTTTCTTCTCTACCCCCAACAACTGCGCCTACTGGCAAAAATTTCCGTCAAACCCCAACAGAGGCGTCTTATGCCTTTGCAGCATAAAATATATTTATGAATAATCAAATCCCTTTTCGTATTGTAGGTCTTCAGGTTGAAACCTTTCAACTCACAGGTAATAAACCGAAGAATGACATACCTGTAGAAGTGCGTACCAATTATGAGTTCGGTGTAATTCCTGATGAACATCTAGTTATGGCTCGACTTGTATATACATATCTTCAGGAAGAAACTGAATTATTGCAAATGACATTAGTCAGTACTTTTGATGTAAGGCCTGATGCTTTTCAGACAATGTTTGAAAATAACACGTTCATACTTAAACCGTTCTTCTCACAGTACCTATCAACAATCAATGTGGGTGCAGCACGAGGAGAAATTCATGCACGTTGCGAACAGGTTGGTTCGGAACTTGCCAATATCATTCTTCCGCCAATCAATCTTGTTGAAGCACTCCCAGAACCTATTGTGATAACATTACAATGATAATAGAAAACCCACAGGAAAATTTGTTCTCGTGGGTTTTCTATTATCTTCTACTATTTTTTACATTACGTAAACATTAGTACAAAATCATCAGTCTATCTTCTCATTCGCTCCAACTCATCATCTCGTCGCATCTTCTCGTTCAACTTCACCTGCATCTTATCAAGGAAGTAGGTACGGCTATCGTTCTTCCTTCGCTTGATGTCTGTATAGAAGCGGTAGCAATCTTTTGAGTTTACACCGAAGAAGGTGTATAGCACCGGAGCAAGTTCATTCAGTTGGATATTGACGTTGTTGATACAACCCATTTCGCTGATGCCGTATATCATTTCAACAAGGTCGATGGCGTTGCCTGTCCATTGCAAGGCTGACATATAGATGATTCTTTTGAACGGCATCATATATGACCAGATGGTATTGGTGCAATGATTCTTCTCTGTGCGGAGGAACAACTCGAAATCCGTGATAAAAGCAGGAGCAAGTTCCTTCAAGGCAATATCGCTGACCTTGTATCGCTGACGGATGAACTCCGACAGATGATTATATACGGTACAATATTTCCAAAAACTGCGTTGGCTCTTGATTTTTCCAACTTGCTTTGCATAGTCCTCATTATGCTGACGGAATACGGCAAGCAGTGTTTCGTGGTTCATACCCATACCCAAGAAGGCATTTCGTACCTTCTCTGCGGTAACATAGTTGTCCTTATCGCAAATATCCTGATAAGCCTTGTTGATATCCACTCGGATTTTGTCAAGCATTCGGTTAGCCTCCAATGCTACAACACTTCTTCCCGTCATTCTTCCGGTCTTGACATCCCAATGCTTTTTATCGACATCAAGTTTGCAACTGAACTGTGAAATCTTACCGTTCACAGTGATACGACACATTACAGGTACAAGCCCGTTGCTCTTTGGAGCATTACGCTTCAAGTAAAATAAGATTCTGAATCTACTTCTCATACTCTACAATTTTTAGTGAGACAAAATTATTTATTGTAGAGCTGGATGATGGTTTGCAAATCACCGCATATCAACTCAATCGCACCAAGCGAAAATTTTTCTTTGCCATTTTGGACTATAACAGCCAAATCGGTGTTATATTTGTGCCGTGATAGCATTGAAATCGCATGACATCAGTCGGTTGGCAAGCCCTTCTTTTCAGTCTGTCTTGCCGTGGTTCTTCGTAACGAGTTAGTAACGAAACTTTGGCTTCAACGGGCATTTTATTGGCTTTTCGTGGCTTCGCCTTATTTCGTCAATGTTCGCTAAATCGCTCGCAGACAACTATTATTCCCCGATTTTCCCAGTCTTTCGATTTTTCTTACTATCTTTGGATAATAAACACAATATGGAGTTACCATGCAACAATCACGCAGAATAGAATTGCTTGCGCCGGCGAAGAATGTCGAGACGGGAATTGCCGCCATAAATCATGGTGCCGATGCTGTATATATCGGTGCTGTACAGTTCGGTGCGCGTCAGGCTGCCGGCAACAGTGTAGAGGATATAAAGCGCCTGGTAGAGTATGCCCATCTGTTCGGTGCAAAGGTTTATGTGACGCTTAACACCATAATATACGACGAAGAGGTTGCTGCTGTCGAGCAACTCGTGGCTGAACTTTATGATGCGGGTGTGGATGCGCTCATCGTACAGGACATGGGAATAGCGAAGATGAATATCCCGCCTATACCTCTTCATGCAAGTACGCAGATGGACAACCGTTCGGTCGGGAAGGCGAAGTTCCTCGCCGGGGTTGGCTTCCCACGTATCGTGCTCGCTCGTGAGCTTTCACTCAAAGAGATAAGGGCGATACACGATGCTGTACCTGAAACTGAACTCGAGGTGTTTGTGCACGGTGCCTTGTGTGTGAGTTACAGCGGGCAGTGCTATGCATCGCAGCACTGCTTTGACAGGAGTGCCAACCGCGGTGCATGTGCGCAGTTCTGCCGTCTCTCGTTCGATATGGTCGATGCCGAGGGTGAGGTAATTACCAAAGGCAAGCATCTCCTTTCGTTGAAGGATATGAACCGCAGCGGATATGTTGAGCAGATGCTCGATGCCGGTGTCACATCGTTCAAGATTGAGGGCCGCCTGAAGGATATATCATACGTTAAGAACATAACTGCCTACTACCGCAAGAAGCTTGACGAGGTGTTTGCGCGTCGTCCTGAATATGTGCGTGCATCATACGGCAGTTGTTCTCCGCAGTTCACTCCGTCACCCGAGAAGAGTTTCTGCCGCGGCTTTACCGATTATATGCTGCACGGTGATAAGGAGGGTATGACTTCGTTCGATACTCCAAAATCAAAAGGTGAGTATATGGGCCGCGTAAAGTTTGTGTCATGCAATTTCTTCACATTTACAGGCAAGGAGTTCAACAATGGCGACGGAGCATGCTTTATAGCAAGTGATGGCCGCCTGAAGGGCTTCCATATAAACAGGGTAGAGGGTAACCGCATATTCCCGCAGACGATGCCCCAGGTAGAGAGCGGTGACGAGCTTTACCGCAATTATGACTGTGACTTCGAGCGCCAGCTGTCGCGTCCCGATGCTCCACGCCGCATGCGCATAGACCTCTCTTTCGGTGAGACGGCCGACGGTTTCGTGCTAAAGGGCAAGGACGAGAGCGGCATGGAGTGTTCCGTGTCGGCCGCTTTTGAGAAGCAGGAGGCACGCACCTCGCAACACGACAACATTGTAAAGCAGTTGGGCAAGTGGGGCAACACCCCGTTCGAGGTTGGTGACGTGCGTGTCGAGTTTTCCGGTGAGTGGTTTGTCCCCTCGTCGTTGCTGTCCGATATGCGCCGTTCGCTCTGCGAAGCTCTTGTCGAGAAACATATCAAGGATAACGGCCGCGAGGATATGCGTCTGCTTGACAATGCAATACCTTTTGTCACCGAGGAACTCGATTACAAAGGCAATGTCTCCAACAGTTATGCCGGGGCATTCTACAAACAGCACGGGGTAAAGAGTATATTGCCGGCTTTTGAGAAACAGCCTGTATCTGCTGCTGCGGTGATGTTCTGCAAGCATTGTATAAAGTACAGCATGGGGTGGTGCACCAAGAACGGCGAGAGACATCCTTATAAGGAGCCTTTTTATATCGTGTCGGGTGACGGCAAACGTTTCCGCCTATCGTTCGACTGCAAGGAGTGTATCATGAAGGTGATTCCTGATAACAGATAATACAAAAGATTGTGTCCTTACAATCGGAATGAAAGGTTTGCGGTGGATTGTCATTCTGAGTGAAACGAAGAATCTCTGTTCGTCGTTTTTGAGATTTTTTCGGGCAAAGCCCTCAACAACACGTCTCCTCCTTGCGCTCGTCGAAATGACAGACTTGGATATTTTAGATGCTTCGCTTCGCTCCAGCATGACAGGTTCTGTTGTTCTGAGATCCCTCGTCGCTACGCTCTGTCGGGATGACAGGTTCGCGTGTTGGATGCTTGACTTCAGGGCTCACCGGCAAAGTCTGGGGGCTAAGCAAAAAGTTGAGTGATTTAGGAAAA